>CADBRF010000063.1 GCA_902796975.1 uncultured Coriobacteriaceae bacterium | reverse complement strand
GGAACACTCTCGACGCCTAGTTCGTCATTGCAGACACGGTAAAACGCAAACCCATCTTGAGCCGCTGCGAGAACATCGAGCAGACCAAGACGCTGCCGGAGCGCCTCGTCACGAGTTGGAAGCAAGCCGAGTTTCGCGAGCAGGGCATCGAATGGCCCGGGCTCAACCGCCATAGGGTGATGGGCGGCGTCGAGGTTGGCGAAGATGACATAGGGGGCAGACAGTCCTGGTACGTCTGCCTGGCTGACCACGCTCACGTGGGATTCTTCAAACTTATAGGCGCGCTGCAGGGGGACAGGCGCGTTTGCCAGGTCATCGAGTAACGGGGAAATTCCGAGCTCCCTGCATGCGGCAAGGTAGGCGAGCATGGCCGACCCCACTCGAAAATCGTCCACAAGCGCAGCTTCGTTCCGCCCGCAATCACGCGCATTTGCAAACATGAGAGAGATGCGTTCTTCTGGCGTCGCATCGAGCAGGTTGACCAGCTTCTCGAAAAGCGGAGCCGTGTCATGAGCAGTGACATTCCCCTGCGCAAAGCCCTCCCGAATAACCTTCATGCACTGTTCGGGCGTAGAGCCCGCAAACTGGCGCCAACGGCCTTGGATTGCCCGAGCGTCACGTGGAGCGACGCCCGAAAACGGTGTGGCGATAAAGCCCGCCAGTGATTCCAGAAGAGCCGCTTCGTCTGCCGAGGGAACGCCCAACGAGGCATCGCCCTCGAGATAGCAGGCTTGCGAAAGGGCAGCGAAGGCGCTCCCGAAGGGCGTCTGATATGCCGGCGTAGCATATGAACACGTGAAGGGGATACCTGCCCGCGCCATCTCGGGCAGAACGGCGGAAACCGCCTCGGAAGCGTCACGGAACACGATGGCGATATCTGAGAGCTCAGCGCCTTTTTCCCGCGCCCAGTTCACAAGCTGACAGACAAGTTGTCCCTCGATATGAGCGCCATGCGCCTCCCCTACCATGATTTTGCCCGTCGGTTCGACATTTGGCTGCGCGCTATAGAGAACGCGCCCAAGCTCCTCGATCTCGGAATTGCCCGCTTGCGCCTCTGTTGCATCGGCATCGAGCGACCGCTCAATAACGACAATCGGAATAGCTTCCCCAACTCGCTTGATAAAACGGCGCGCGTGACAACTCCACTCGCCATCGCTTTCCACCACAAGCGCGCGACCAGCAAGAGCGCCCACGTTAAGGCGCTGCTCTACCTGCGTCTCCTCCACGAGACCGCGCTTGGAGATTTCTGCGCCGTATGCCTGACTCATTGCCATGAGCCGCTGTTCTGTATCAGTGAACTCCACGCCTGCACCCAGCTCCTGCCCCAGCACTTCTGCAACGAAGCTTGCAGCTTGCTGGGTAAGCTTGGGCGAGGGAAGCATTTCTATGACGTGCGCAAGCGGATCGCGCACGAGGAGCTGGCGTGTTGCGCCATCAACAATTTGCGTGCCATCGCCCTCGAGCTCCCAGAGCGCAGCGAGCCACTGGCTGTAGGTGACAACATCGGCTCCAACAGTGCCACTAGCGGCAAGCTCAAGCTGACGGGCCTGCTGATGGGAGGTATCGAGCACGAGCACATCCACTTCCCGCATCTCCTCCAGAAGGCGGGCGATGGCCCTATCGGAGAGACTCTTGGCAGCCGCGAGATCACGTGCCTTGAAGACAGTTACCGTCATGAGGCCTCCGTTACGCCGAGGCGTTGAGCTGGTCGTATATGGCAAGCAACTCTTCCGGCGTGTCGATGATACGGTCTGGATGCTCCTGCTCCAGCTGTTCACGGGTGCGAAAACCCCAGGTGCAGCACACTCCAAAGCAGCCAGATGCGTGCGCTATCTGAGCATCCGGATCTGAATCCCCCACGTAAATGGCATGCTCGGGCTTGGAACCCAGCTCCTCGAGCGCCGCCCATGCCATATCGGGCGCCGGTTTGCGCGGGCGCGAAGGCATGTAGCCCAGCCCGACGGGAATATAATCCGCGAACCAGAGCTCACGAAGCGCTTCGGTGTCTGCGTGCATCTTGTTGCTTACCACCGCCATCTTGCAGCCGCGTTCTGCCAGCCCAGCAAGAGCCTCCATGATGCCTGGATAGGGCCGAGTGGCATCGTTGTGATGGGCGGCGTAATGGTCTGAAAAATCCTGCCAAACCGCTTTGAACTCCTCAGAATCGACATCGAACCGATGCTCTGTGAGCTCGTCGATAAGGTAGACCGAGGCGTAACCCGCAGCAGCGCGCACCTGATCTTGCGAAACAAGCGGGAGACCCGCGCGCTTCAAGGCGTAGTTAACGCTTGCAGAAAGATCTGCGAGCGTATCCAGCAACGTGCCGTCCATATCAAAAAGCACGGTATCTACCATGCAGGCCTCCTCAATAAAAACCAACAGCTCTGAGGATTGTAGCGCAGACGTGAGACACAAATTCTTGCGCATGCCAGCACCTCCGCACGCCGCCATCAACTCTTCTCGAAAGCCGCTCATTTTCGGTGCGTCTCGAACTCATACTGCTAACATAGGCGGAAAGCTCAGCGTATTCATGGCATCTCTAGGGAGGCAAGCATGAAACTCGAGGATTTCCAATTTGATGGCAGCAAGAAGTTCAAGATCAAGGATGCGCCCACGAGCCTGCACATCGACAAAGATAAACGGCCGGAGTATGAGGAGAAAACCGAGAAGAACATCCAGAAGATGATCTCTCTGCAAGACAAGCTCTATGCCGATGGCAGAGAAGGCGTTGTTATCATGTTTCAGGCCATGGACGCTGCTGGCAAGGACTCCACCATCAAGCATGTGATGAGCGGCTTAAACCCCCAGGGTGTCGATGTCTACAGCTTCAAGCAGCCGTCCAAGGAGGAACTCGCCCACGACTATCTGTGGCGCGCGATTGTGCATCTGCCCGAGCGCGGCAAGATTGGACTCTTTAACCGCAGCTATTACGAGGACGTGCTTGTCGTGCGCGTGCACGAGCTCCAGAAGACCTACAAAATGCCCGAGCGTTGCCTGGATATGGATGCTGACGACCTCTTCGAGATGCGCTTCCGCCAGATTCGCGATTTCGAGCGCTATATCTACGAAAACGGATACCGTCTGCTCAAGGTCTTTTTGAACGTGGGCCTTGATGAGCAGAAAGAACGCTTCCTCGCACGCATTGACGACGAATCGAAGAACTGGAAGTTCTCTGCAGGCGATTTGGACGAGCGCGATCTCTGGCCAAAGTACATGGACGCCTTCGAAGACGCTATCAACGGCACAGCTACCAAGCATGCTCCCTGGTACGCCATTCCCGCCGACCAAAAGTGGGTCACTCGCTACCTCGTGAGCGAAGCCGTTGTGAAGACGCTCGAAGCATGCGATTCGAAATACCCCGAGCTCTCGGACGAGGAGAAAGCCAACCTCGGAACTTACAAGGCGCGGCTGCAAGCTTAGGAAACTATCGATTCCCCAGATAGCACAAGAGCCGCGCCGGATAACCAGTGCGGCTCTTGTGCTGTTATTGCGTCCCTTAGATAGCGAGAAAAAGTTTAGTAGCTCCAACCTTCACGTTCGGAAACGGCCGCATACTCGTCGGCAAGTTCCGGATCGCTCTTTTCGGCCTCGCGCATGCGCTTGTCATCATCGATCACGCGCTTTTTGAAGATAAGGCTCAGCAGAATGTACACGACAACAGTCGTAGGGGCAACAAACAGAAAGGGTACCGAAAGAATACCCGCGGTGTACATATACATGGAAACGGCAGAGACGCCGATGATAGTGGCAACACCACGCCAGTTCACAGCCTCGATGTATTTAAGGCTGACAATGCCTCTCGTGCCAATGTGCATCTTACCGCGGACAATGTAGTAATCAGTGACCATCAGGAAACACCAGGACATAGTGAGAATCGACCCGAAGCTCATGAAGGTGTTCACCTTGTCCAAAATGTTGCCATAAATGAAAACCGCGCCGACGATATTGACCAAAATGACGGCTACAGGCCATTTGAGCCTGATGTTGAAAAGGCTGTCAAAGAAGTTCGACATAGCATTTGCCGAGCTGATCGAATTCGACGTTTCGACTTTCAGCTGAGAGAGGCAGATGATGACGAGGCCGACCATGCCCAGCGAAAGCACGAAGGTGATGCCAGGGTTGGTGATAGCCGCACGAGCTGCAGTTGTGGGGTCCATGCCCTGGCCCAGGAAGTACTGGTAGGAGGAATCAAAGCCATAGAAGGCGAGAATTGCCCCAAAGATATAGGTCAGAACGGCAAAGAGGCTTCCCACAATAGCAATGGCGCCCAAATCCTTCTCGCGCCTGACAAACCGGGTGAAGTCGGAAGAGAAAAGCGCTGTGAGCCCGGAGGTCATAATTGAATAATTTACAGCGTAGGAGAAGCCCTCGAGCTCACTCGTGTTGGGAACCATGACACCGTGCGTAAGAGCTTCACCAAGCTGCCCGTTCGAACCAACCTGAATAGACACGACACCCAACGCGATAAACAAAAGAATGACGAAAACGATATTGAATCGTGCGACGAACTTCATTCCGAAAAGGCTCATCAGAACCCAGACAACGGAAATCAGAAAGTACACGAAGTACTTGGTAAGCGGATCGGTGATATTCAGATAGAACAGAATCGCATTGCCAAGCTGTAGGGTGCCAATTGCCAATGTCCCGATGAGCAAGAACATCCAGATAAGCGAGTCAAGCGCCGATCCCTTTGTCCCAAACCCATACATACGGCTCGTCACATTGGAAGGCAATCCTTCGCGGAAAGCCACACGGCCGACAAAGAACGTGAGAAACACGCTGAGGGCGAACATGATCGCGGCGGCGCCCAAGCCATAATAGCAGCCAGCATAGAAGGCGACGATGCCGCCGCCCATGAGCTTCGTAAGACTGGACACAACGCCGGAAAGGATGCCGGCGACTCCAGTCCATCCAAGTTTCTTATCTTCAGGTACGCGCTTAAAGAGCGATACCTGATCGGTTATCTTTTCTTTCGCAGCCATAGGTTCCCTCCCCCCCCTCTAAGGGAGCAACAACTAATCGTTGGCTCACAACGCGCGCTCCGCGGAAAGATGCACTGCCCACGCATGGACAAATGACGACTTGGGGAGGGCGCCTATCTATCTATGCGCGATACGACAGTGCATCTCTTCGCGGGATGCACTGGAAACGAACGCCTCTCACGCCATGGCGGCGTAGCCAGAGAACAGCGACGCCGCCAGGCACGAGTCGCATTCGCAGTTTTCTAGGCGACGCCCAGAGATCCGAGCAGGATGACCACTACGAGGGCAATCAGGGAGAACACGATGTCAATCCACCAGAAGTGCTTGTATGCCTGCTTGTGATTCAAGCCCATAGCGTCCAGCATGCCGAACATGGAACCGGCGTTAGGCAGCGCACCACCAGTCGTCGCTGCGATAGCGATAACCTTGTACATAACTGCTGCAGAAGCACCACTTGCCAGATAGGGCTGGATGAAGTTGGCAGTGACGATACCCAGAGCGCCAGTACCAGAACCAATGCAACCGCCGAGAACAAATGAGAGCGTTGCGCCAGCAACATAAGGGCCGCCAGGCATAGCGGCAATGGCGGTCTGGATAACAGAGAAGCCAGAGGAAACAGCGATAACGGAACCGATGCCAACGCCAGCAGCAGTGAAGAGGGTGGGACCGAAGGAATCCTTAGCGCCATTGGCGAAGACATCTTTGATGTGGCCTTTGAGCTGCGGATAGAAGAGGATGCAGGAGAGGATAATCGCGATGACCATCGCGATATAGACAATGTTCGCAACCTTCATGGCTGAACCGCCGATGATGATGACGATAAGGACAATCAGAGGAATGAGAGAGACGGACACTTTGGGAAGATTATCAGTCTGAAGAACGGTCTCTTCCAGAGCGCAATCATAATGCTCGCCCTTATCCTTGGCACGCTTGATGATCCATTTAAAGTAGAAAAGCGAAAGCACAACCATGATGACGGTTGCAGTAATGCCGAGGATGGGAGCAGAGGTAACAGTAACGCCAAGGCCATTGGCAGCGACAACATTTGCAGCAGCAGGCGTGCCAGGGACCATTGCCATGGTAATGCCAGTTGCGCCAAGTGCGAACGGGGCCACGAACAGATGCCAGGGAAGATCACACTCCTTGAAGAGCGGGCGCGCCAGAGGAATGAGAGCGAACATGACGACGAACAGCGAAACGCCACCATAGGTGAGGAGCGCGCCAACGGCAGCAGTGCCAACGAGAACCCAGAAGGGGCTATCACCGAGTTTGCTCATAAGAGCTTGGGCAATTGCACGCGCAGCGCCCGAGGTATCCAGAAACTTGCCCAGAATTGCAGAGAGCAAGAAGATGAGCATGTTCTTGGTGATGAATCCGCCGAGACCAGCCAGATAGGACGATTTCGGATCGGAAATGAAATACTGCGTGATATCAAGCTGGTTGGTAACGAGAATGATGAGTGCAGTAATAGGAGCCGTGATCATTACGCTCCAGCCGCGCATTGCGGCAATAATGAAGAACGCAAGCGCCACGATAATACCGATGACACCTAAAACTTCCATGGATTTCCCTCCTTGATAGATGCCCCGCCCAACTTCTTTTTGGACGGGGCACACAGATAATTCTGGCGAGCCCTACGCCATGTCGTTGCGCGTCGCGCGCAGGAATTCCGCTTGGTCGTCGAACTTCATCTTCAGTTCTTCACGCCCAATCGTGCCTTCCTCGAAATTGTCGAGCTCCTCTTTGCTTTCAAACATCGTTCCAAGGTGGCCTCGTTGACGGTTAAGCTCGATAGCCTCATCCGCGTCATAGGGAATGAGCGGAGTTTTATCGCGCTGGCGCCAGATGAGGTAGTTCGGATGAGTGATTTCCGGGTCGGGCATGCTCTCTACAGCACGCACGTCAGTGTATTTCTCGACGAGCTCATCAATCGGCCCGAAATCAAACGCACGAAGCGGACAGGAGACGGCGCAGATGGGTTTCTCGCCTTGCTCGAGCCTGTCAATGCACATATCACACTTGTGCATCTTCGTGCCCGCTTCGCTGGAAACAAACTTGGGAGCGCCATAGGGGCAGGCCTCGTAGCAGTCACGGCAGCCCGTGCACTTATCCGTGTCGACGAGCACCGCACCGTACTTATCCTCTTTGTAGATTGCACCCGTCTTGCAGGCCTTCATGCAGGCAGGGTCATCGCAATGAGCACATGAGAACGCGATGTTGTGGATGCGAACCGAGGGAAACGTTCCGGTTTCCCATTGGTACACGCACATCAGCTTTTCCGCACCAGGTTCGATACCGTTCCAGTCCTTGCAGGCGATATCGCATGCCTGGCATCCGTAGCAACGGTTCATATCGAAATGGAATCCATACTGAGTCATTATCGACCGCCTCCTTCCTTCACAGATTCACGCATGTCAATCACGCCCTGCGCACCGCGTAGTCCGCCGCGCTCTGCTTCAGCGCCAAATCCTTCTGCATCGCCATCAGCCACCTTCTCCACATTGCAGAGACCTGAGGTGAGAAGAGCGCCGAGGATGTGGGGCAGCGTCTCGTCATCGAGCAGGATATTTGGCGCTCCACGATGGTCCATGCCATATGGGTTGAGCTGCGTCTTGCCAACGCCACCCTGATACCAGGCACCATGGTGAACGGCGGCGGTACCGGGCGTCATTCTGTTGGTCACATACGCCGTGAGCGTCATTTCGCCAGTTTCGCTGTAAACGCGGACCATATCGCCATCCTTGATGCCACGTGCCTTGGCATCGACACCGGAGATCCAGACGGCATGGCGGTAGCAATCTTCGCGGAGCAATGGGTTATCGTCGTTTGAGGAATGCTGACGATAGACCGAGACGGGGGTTACCAGCGAAAGCGGATATTCCTTGGCGCGCCAGTTGTAGAAGCCGTCCTTGGCGGAAGTCGCGATGCCGGCATCGACATAGCTCGGCTGCCATACGGGCATCGGGTCGAAATGACCGCGCCACTTCGTCTTGGTGAGATCGTGGTGCTTCACATAGTTGGAGACGAACTCAATCTTGCCAGATTCAGTCTGGAACGGGTTTCCACCGGATTCCAGGACGGTACTGTAGGCGTAGAAGGGCCGGTCGATCTGGGTGCGCACGACGGGCTTCTTGATGAACTCGTCGAACGGCTTGACATCGGTGACGCCAATCTGATTGAAGAGAGCGCCGTATTGTTCGTACCACTTATCGTAGGCTTCCCTGTAGATGGCGCGTTGCGC
>CADBRF010000062.1 GCA_902796975.1 uncultured Coriobacteriaceae bacterium | reverse complement strand
GCCCGTGAGAGGCTGGAACCAGTGCGTGTAATGTGTGCACCCGTTCTCGATAGCCCACTCCTTCATTGCATGCGCAACGGAGTTGGCGACCTCGGGGTCGAGGGGCGTTCCGTTTTCAATTGTCTTCTGGAGACTCTTGAAGACGGGCTTTGGCAGACGCTCACGCATAACCTTCTCGCTAAACGTGAGACTGCCGTAGATGTTGGCAATGTTTTCTGACATGGTTCGGTCCTTCCTGAAACCGGTCGCTCAGAACGCTTCCGCTTTGGACTTTACGCGGTTCACCCTATGTCACCAATGTTTCCAGAGGTTTTCATAGCCTCTCAATTAACATAGGCGCAACATTGCTCAAGTTCAAACAGGCGGAAGACTTGTACCATAAGAATACCATGTTGCCATACACCCAGTTGAAGGGGGAGATTTTTCCTCGACCGGATGCAACCGCGCAAAGGCTTTAAGGCACACGGAGCCAGGCATGATATCCCGCACAAGCCCGCTCTCCAAAATCACCACCCGCCGCCAATTCGACACAAGCCTGTCACTTGCGAGGGGTAATCTTGCGCGTAGAATCACAGAAGTTCATCGCACAGTTCGAACAAGGAGTTCCGAGGCTCATGGCTTCAGATAGCATCGTCATCAAAGGCGCGCGCCAGCATAACCTGAAAAACGTCAATCTCGAGATCCCCCGCGACAAGCTCGTAGTCATCACCGGACTCTCGGGAAGCGGCAAGAGCTCCCTTGCCTTCGACACTATCTATGCAGAGGGCCAGCGCCGGTATGTCGAGTCGCTCTCGAGCTACGCCCGCCAGTTCCTCGGGCAGATGCAAAAGCCTGAGCTCGACTCCATCGACGGCCTCTCTCCCGCCGTCTCCATAGACCAGAAAACGACTTCCAAGAATCCACGCTCCACCGTAGGCACGGTCACGGAAATCTACGACTACCTCCGCCTGCTCTACGCCCGCTGCGGTGTCGCTCACTGCCCCATCTGCGGCCGTGTCATCGAGAAGCAGACCGTAGATCAGGTGGCAGATAAGATCATGGCGCATGCGGCCACGGGAGACCGAGTCATGATCATGGCCCCCATCATCAAGGGCCGCAAGGGCGAGTTCGTCAAGCTCTTCGAAGACCTCTCCAAGGAAGGCTTCTCGCGTGTGCGCATCGACGGCGAGATGCACCGCCTCGATGAGGACCTCAAGCAAAACAAGAAGCTTAAGCATGATATCGATGTCGTCGTGGACCGCATCGTCATCAAGGAGACGGCAACCGCCCGCCTTGCGGAGGCAATAGAGACCGCCACGACTCTCACTAAGGGCACAGTGGTGGTCAAGCTCCTCCCCAAGAACGGCGAGGTGGCAGACCGCGTTCCCCACTCCACCGGCGCGCTCGCGGCAGCAGGTGCTGAAGGCGAGTACTCCTTCAGCCTCAACCTCGCCTGTCCCGAGCACGATTACTCAATCGACGAGCTCGACCCTCGCGACTTCTCCTTCAACGCCCCCTACGGCGCCTGCCCAGACTGCCTCGGTCTCGGCGCACGCCAGGAGGTCGACCCCCAGCTCGTGGTGCCAGACCCGAGTCTCTCGGTCTCGGAGGGGGCAATCGTCGCCTTCGCTCCTAGCAGCAACTACTACCCCCAGATGTACGCGAGCGTCATCAGACACCTGGGCGCCGATGTTGACACGCCCTGGGAAGACCTCCCCAAGAAGGTGCGCGATGCCTTGCTCTATGGCCTGGGGGACGAGAAGATCCGCATCGACTACGTCACCCGCGATGGCCGTGACACCTTCTGGGACACTCGCTGGGAAGGCGTCCTCGCCGCCATCATGCGCAAGTACGACGAGACCGATTCCGACCGTACCCACGAGCGCCTCGAGAGCCTCATGACCATCACGCCCTGCAAGACCTGCCACGGCAGCCGCCTCAAGCCCGGCGTGTTGGCCGTGACCCTGGGCGACAAGAACATCTACGAGGCGACCCAGCTCACCGCCGTGAAAGCCCTCGAGTTCTTCCGCGGCCTTGCCTTCTCCGGCCGCGCTCAGACCATCGGAGCGCCCATCGTCAAAGAGATTTGCGCCCGTCTGGAGTTCATGGTCAACGTGGGCCTCGACTACCTCACGCTCGACCGTCCCACGGCGACTCTTTCCGGCGGCGAAGCCCAGCGCATCCGCCTAGCCACCCAGATTGGCGCGGGCCTCATGGGCGTCCTCTATATCCTGGACGAACCCTCCATCGGCCTGCACCAGCGTGACAACGACCGCCTCATCGCCACGCTCAAGCGCCTCCGCGACCTCGGCAACACCGTCATCGTGGTCGAGCACGACGAGGACACCATTCGGGCGGCAGACTACGTGGTGGACGTGGGCCCAGGCGCAGGTGTCAACGGCGGTGAGATCGTCGCCGCAGGCACACCCGACGAGATTGCAGCCTGCACAGAGTCCATCACCGGCCAATATCTTGCTGGAACGCGAGAAATCGCGGTGCCCGCCGTGCGCCGCAAACCCAAGCGCGGCAAAATCACCATTTCCGGCGCCCGCGAGAACAACCTGAAAAACGTCAAGGCGAGCATCGAGATCGGCACCTTTACCGTGGTGACGGGCGTCTCTGGAAGCGGCAAGTCCTCGCTCATCACCGATACGCTCGCTCCCGCCCTCACCAACCGGGTCATGCACAGCCGCAAGCACGTGGGCGCTTACCGCAAGCTCGAGGGAGTCGACCTCATCGACAAGGTCATAGACATCGACCAGTCTCCCATCGGCCGCACGCCGCGTTCGAACCCGGCAACCTACACCGGCGTCTGGGACGACATCCGCAAGCTCTTCGCGAGCCTGCCCGAAAGTCGTGCCCGCGGCTTCTCCGCCGGCCGCTTCAGCTTCAACGTGGCAGGTGGCCGCTGTGAAGCCTGCAAGGGCGATGGCCAAGTCAAGATCGAGATGCACTTTCTGCCAGACATCTACGTTCCCTGCGAGGTCTGCGGCGGCGCCCGCTACAACCGCGAGACGCTCGAGGTCAAATACCGGGGCAAGTCCATCTCCGACATCCTGGATATGACGGTTGCGGAGTCGCTCCCCTTCTTCGAAAACATCCCGGGCATCCGCCGCAAGCTGCAGACGCTCTACGATGTGGGCCTTGGCTATATCAAGCTCGGCCAGCCGGCGACCACGCTCTCGGGTGGCGAAGCTCAGCGCGTCAAGCTGGCAAGCGAGCTTCAGAAAATCCAGACAGGAAAGACCCTCTACATCCTCGATGAGCCCACAACCGGCCTCCATTTCGAAGACGTGCGCCAGCTTCTCGACGTTATCCAGCGCCTCGTCGACAATGGCAACACGGTTCTCTGCATCGAGCACAACCTCGATGTCATTAAATCTGCTGATCGTATTATCGACCTCGGGCCTGAAGGCGGCGACGGTGGAGGCACTATCGTGGCCACGGGCACGCCCGAGCAAATCGCTCAGGTGCCGGAAAGCTACACTGGCCAATTCCTTAAGATAATCCTCGCCTAAGATCCGTTTGACAGAGCATGAGCCACGAGCGGCGGCATCGATTGGTGCCGCCGTTTTCTAATACCCCGAACATTCAGGACGCCTGAACGGAACCGCGCCGCCAGAGCCGGCAGCATACGGTATTATGGACGGCATGCAATATCGTCGTAACACAGCAGTGACCAGAAACAACAACGTGACGAGTGTCATCGTTGTACTTCTGCTTGCCATCGCCCTCCTCAACTTCCTCGCTTTTGCTCTCGATGGCGTCGCAAACGCAGACATCGGCAAGATCAGCACCGCTCAGGACAATCTTGCCCAGGCCCAATCTGACAACCAATCGCTCCAATCTCAGCGTGATAGCCTCTCTGTCGAGTGGCGTAATGCCCAGGGCCGCCTCTCCTTCAAGGGCGACGGGTCTGGCAAGGTCTGCTACTTGACCTTCGATGACGGCCCCTGCGACGAAAACACTCCGAAGAACCTCGAGATTCTCAAGGAGAAGGGCGCCGTTGCAACCTGGTTCTGCCTCGCGAACACGGACGAGTACCAGTACCTCAACCTCAGCCTCTGCAAGGACATCGAAGCGCAGGGGAGCGCCATCGGCATCCACGACTGGGATCAGAATTCCTCCTACAACTACTACAAGGGAACTGTCGATAACTACTTCAAGACCGATTTCAACAAGGCCGAGAAGGTCCTCGAGGATACGGTAGGGCATGAGATTTACATCTGCCGGTTCGCAGGCGGCAGTTCGACCATCGGCTACTACAACTCCAAGATTGGGAAAACCCTCCCCCAAGCGGTTTTGAAGAAGGGCTACCAGTACTTCGACTGGAACGTGCTCGCGGGCGATAGCGATCCCAAGATGATGGAAAACGGCAAGGTTCCCGCCGACAAGATGGTGAGCTACGTGCTTGACCAGGCAGAGCATTTCGCCGAGACCGATTCCCCCATCTGCATCCTGATGCACGACAACCCTGGCAAAGAGACCACCACAGAGGCCCTACCCGAGATCATCGATGGGCTCAAAGACCTCGGCTACGAATTCAAGACGCTCGATTACGATTCTCCCGGCTTCTACCAAGGGGATATCCTATGACGGCGAATAGGCGCATGGATTCCGGATGGGACTCCTACCCCCGTCAGCAGCAGGGAAGGCAGCGTCCTGCCCGTCAGCGCTACACGGAAGATACCCGGTATCGCACCAACTCCTATGACGAAACGAACCGCCAGCCAGCGCGCGTTGCAAGATACGAGGAGGAAGAGTCGCACGCCTGGCGCCCTCCCCACCAGCAGGTTCCCGACCGGCAGAGACCGGCTCGCCAGCAGAATCGCTATGGCCAACGTGCGCCCCAGCAGCAAGCCCAGCGCGGCACTCGCCTTCAGCGCCCCTATGGACAAAACCAGGGCAGGAGCCAGATGTCCAACGGGACACGTCGCGGCACAGACAGACGCCAGGATCCAGCAGGAGCCACAAACGCACCCAGACAGGGCAGCCGCAGCCATGCTCGCCAGCAGCATATGTCTCCCCAACGAGGGATGCGGAATGGGCAGGGGCACAGACCGCAAAATGGAGCGCCAAGGGATGGCAGGCCGGCACCCCAGCAGCATCGCGGGAACCGCGGTGGCATGCCCATCGCCAAGAATCGTTCCTCTCAGCGCGGAATCGGCGGGAAGATTTCCTCGCTGGTCGCATCTTTTGGCGGAGCCAGTGCCGGCCCACAAGACGATCGCTTCAAGAAGCGACTCATCCTCGCAGCAGTTCTCGCCGTGATTCTCATCGTGAGCGTTATCCACTTTGGCGCAGCCACTGTGAACTTCGCCACGAAGAGCTTCGAGCTGGGGGACGTCAACTCCCAGCTCAAGGAGACAACCGACACCAACAACTCGCTGCAAAGCGAAATCGAATCCATGCAGAAGGATATCGACACCTACAACAGCGAAACCAGCGACTGACACACTGTATCGGAATCATAAAACATTAAATGCCGCTCGTGTTCTCAATTGGGCACGTAGTCGAGGCGGATTTTATAAAAACTTAAACAACATTCTGCACATCGTCTAGACGAAGATGCGATAATAACATCATGAGACTGCCCAATATCAACATTCCATCTCTCAAGAAAGCGCCTCGTGGCTCGAAGCGACCACAGCATTCTAGCCGGCGCCATGGGCACGGTATCCCCGCCGCCGGAGTTTCCGGCATTGTCTCAATCGCCATCATGGCTCTTGCGGTTGTCGCTATTGTGCTTGGCGTCGTGGTCGCCAACCTCAATTCCCGCGCGACTGCAGCAGAGAGCAGCGCGACAGAAGCTGTGACAAAACTCGCTCAGGCCCAGGCGAATAACTCCGCGCTTGAACAGAAGAAATCCGAGAAGCTCATTCCCTGGCGCAACGCCCAAGGCAGGCTCGCCGCCAACGGCGATGGGAGCGGCAAGGTCTGCTACCTGACCTTCGACGATGGTCCGAGCAGCACCTACACCCAGCAATATCTGGACACTCTCACCGAGAAAGGCGCTGTGGCAACCTGGTTCGTTTTCACCGACGATGACGCTATCGACTACCTCGACCTGAGCCTGCTCAGCACCATCGAGCAGCAGGGCAGCGCCGTAGGTGTTGAGGGCGTGACCTTCGATAACGAGTACGGATTTTACAAGGCGAGCGTCGACAACTTCTTCGACACCGAACTGACCCCCGCCATTGAAGCCGTTGAAGACGAGCTCGGCCATGATGTCACCATCATGCGCTTCCCCGGCGGAAGCTCGGTCATTGCCAACTACAGTAAGGATAACGCAAAGGCTATTCCCATCGAGGCGCTCAACCGTGGCTACCAGTACTTCGATTGGAACATCAACCCCAAGGCATCGGGCAACACCGCCGATACCATCGTGAACAACGTCTTGCAGAGCGCACAGCCCTTCGCAGACAGCAATTCACCCATCTGCATCGTGCTCCCCGACAGCCGTAGCAGCGCAGCAACGGCAGAAGCCCTTCCCCGCATCATCGATGGCCTCTCCGATCTGGGCTACTCGTTCTCCACGCTCTCGTATGACTCCCCCGGCTTCTACCAGATGGACATCAGCTGATGGCATACGAAGAAAGACATAGCAGCTCATCACGGTCCTCGAGCTACGAGGAAGCTATCAAACGCAGCAACGAGCGGATGAACAAGCTGCGCAACCGCTCCATTCAGATGGACGAGATGCAGCAGAGCCTGCGCTACGATGCCGATGACCCACGTGCGCTCCGCTACGAGCAGCGTGCACGCGACGCTGCGAACCGCCCGCAACACTCTGCCCGCCCACGCAATCAGCACCAGCCGCAATATGTGCGCCGAGATGTACCTCTGCAGCGCGAGCGGTATGGTTATGGAAACGGCGTCCCGCGAGACCAGGTTGCCGCGCATCGCGCCACACCAGATAACTACCGGGCTCGCCAGACGGGGTCAGGAGGTATCCTGGGCCTCTTCGACCGCGTCCCTGTAAAACCTCGCATGGTCGTTGCCGCAGTTCTGCTGGTGATCTGCCTCGTTCTTGCCTTCCGCATCTCACCTGCCACAGCGCGCATTCAGGCAGCTAATGATTCCGAAGCACAGACAGAGGAGCAGATTTCGGATCTGGAGAGCGCGAATAATGACCTCACGTCCACGCTCGACAGCATGGACGCGACCATCAGCGCCTATAGCGGAAGTGCTAGCTAGCGGCTCTTCTCATCCGACAGCCGTAAAGCGCTATTCAGAACTCAAATCCGGATACACACGTTTGATGTTCTCGCGAATGAGCGCGTCGCATTCCTTTTCGCGTTCAATGCGCTCTTCTTCGGACTTGTGGGCAACGCTTGCAAGATAGCCTTGAGCAATGAGCGGGTTCGTCTTGCTCAGGAAATGGGCGTCTGCCTCTGTAATGAGCCCCTGGCTCGCAGCCATATGAAGCACCCCATACCCGCGTTCGAGAAGGTTGCTTGAGGCGAGGTAGGTATTGAGCTTGTCCTCCCAGTCATCGGAATCAGGAACGGGGAACAGCTCGTAATAGTCATGTGGGGCGCTCCCAAAGACGTTGTTCGACTCTCCCCAGAACAGAGGATAGTAGACATCCGGACGTTTGAACGCATACTTGTTGAAGAAGGTCCAAGTGCCCATATAGATGTCCATGATGTTCTTGCCCTCGTTGATGAGGGCGCGGAAACTCTTGGAGAATTCCTCGACAAAACCTACGGACGCCACGGCGATGAGATGGTCCATGCTGTCGAAGTGGCGGTAGACCGTCGCGGGAGACACGTCGCACGCGCGGGCGATATCCCGGACTTTGATTTCCAATGCCCAGGTGTCCTTGAGGGCAGCCAGGGTTGCAGAAACCAGCTGTTTTTTCGTCTTTGTTCCGTTGCTATATACAGCCATTGCTCATGCTCCAGGCTCATCCTACTAGCTGTGGATTACAGCAACCCGCGCTCACTCAATTTGCCTGCCATGGAAAAACCGCAAATCGCGGCACAGGTAATCAGCGCGCCACCGATGATAATGCCGGTAATGATGACGGTTTTCTCAACCATGGGTTCCTCCTTTTGTGAACAATGTCAGCAATGATAGGATACCGCAACGACGGGTCAGTGCTCCATCTTTTGCGGAACATAAAGAGGCAGTTTTGGTTAAATTTAACGTCGGCTAGACCCTACTGGTTCGCTTCGACAGCCCCATAGATTGCGGAAAGCGCATCGAGAGCGATTTCCACCGCGGGCTCACCGCGCATACAGGGCACTGTATATTTCAGGCCGCGAGGAACATACAGCGCCCGAACTTTGTCGAGGATGCGTTTGGCTTCGCGGTTATGGTAGACAACGGTCTCCACCTGCTTCGAGACGGGCTCGATGACAATTTTGCTGCCTGAACGCGAAATGCTCGTGACGCCGATTTCCGCCGCCATCGCCCGCATTCGAGCGCGGTCGCACATGTTGAGAGCAGGCTCCGGCAAGCTTCCGTAGGAGCTCCTCATACGGTCCACGATATCCTCCACATCCTCGACCGTCTGTGCCGCCGCAATACGACGGTAGTAGGCAACGCGCTCGTCAGTTGCAGGCATGAAGTCTTCGGGGATGAAGAAATCCTCACCAAGGTCGACACGGATATCTTCATGGGCGATGCCCTCTTCTCCGCGAGCGTTTGCAACAGCCTCCGCCAGCATGGAGGCAAAGAGATCGAAGCCTACCGCGCTCATGTTGCCACTCTGCTCGGCGCCCAGGAGATTGCCCGCGCCACGTATCTCGAGGTCGCGCATGGCAACCTTCATACCGCTACCAAGGTCAGTGAACTCGCCAATCGCCTGAAGACGGTCAGTCGCTTCCTCGGTGAGTGGCTTGTCCGGCGGGAAGAGGAAGTATGCATACGCCTGACGCGAAGACCGGCCCACACGGCCTTTAAGTTGGTAGAGCTGGGCGAGCCCCAGGCGCTGCGAGTCCTCGATGATGAGCGTGTTTGTATGCGGATTGTCCAAGCCGCTCTCCACGATCGTGGTGGCCACAAGAACATCTATCTCGTCTGCGGCGAACCGCTCCATCACGGATTCAATCTCCTTGCTCGTCATCTGACCGTGAGCAACACCGATACGGGCCTCCGGAGCGGCAGCCTGCACGCGGAGCACCGCATCGTCAATGGTGCGCACGCGATTGGAGACATAGTAGACCTGACCACCGCGTTCCATCTCGCGGCGAATCGCCCCGCTCACGATATCCTCGTCCCACTCCCCCACGTGCACCTTCACGGGGCGGCGGTTCTGGGGTGGCGTCGTGATGAGCGACATGTCACGCACGCCAGAGAGCGACATCTGAAGGGTGCGTGGGATGGGCGTTGCAGAGAGCGTGAGCACGTCTACGGACTCACGCAGGTTCTTGAGCTGCTCTTTTGCCCCCACACCAAAACGCTGCTCCTCGTCGATGATAACGAGACCGAGGTTCTTGGGGTTAACATCGCGGCTAAGGAGCCGGTGCGTACCCACGAGTACATCCACCGTTCCCGTGGCAAAGCCCTCGAGTGCCCGCTTCTGCTGGGCGTTCGAGCGGAAGCGGCTCACGATCTCCACCGTGATGCCGAAGGGGGTAAACCGATCGCTGAAGGTGTCGTAATGCTGCTGGGCAAGAATCGTCGTGGGGCAGAGAACCATGACCTGACGCTTGTCGCAAGCGGCCTTGAAGGCGGCGCGCATCGCGACCTCCGTCTTGCCAAAGCCGACATCGCCGCAGATGAGACGGTCCATCGGCTTCTCGGATTCCATATCGGCCTTCACGTCGGCGATGGCGCGGAGCTGGTCAGGTGTCTCCTCGTAGGGAAAGACCCGCTCCATCTCCTCCTGCCACATGGTGTCAGGCGAATAGGAGAAGCCTTTTGCAGTGGAACGGCGGGCATAGAGATCCACGAGGTCGAACGCGAGCTTTTTCGCCGATTTGCGCGCCTTGGTAATGGCACGGGTCCAGTCAGCCGTGGAAAGGCGCGTGAGCCTTGGGGCATCGCCATTGGGGCCCACATATCGCGTCACCCGGTCGATGCGCTCGACGGGAACGTAGAGCTTGTCATCGTCGGCGTAGTCGAGCTCCATGTAGTCGCGCTCAGACCCGTTGACCTCCTGCCGAACGATGCCCTTGAAGAGGGCGATGCCATGCGCTGCGTGAACTACGTAATCGCCCGGTTTATAGGGGAAGGTAACTTCCGTGATATCGATGTGCTTGCGCGACCGCGAACTCGTGCTCCTGCGAGAGAGATCATCAATCGAAAGCAAAGCGAGGTGGGCATCGGGCAGGATGAACCCGCTCGGCACATCGATGTCGGTGATATTGAGATGCTTGGGAGAAAGCGCTGCATCCCCCGCATCGAGAACCTCTACGAAGCTCACGTGGTTGTCTGTGAAGACGGATTCCATATCCTCACGAGCATGACGGTCTGAGACGCAGAAGAGCGTGGTCACGCGGTCGTTCACAAGCTCGTGGATAGTGCCGAGCAGCCGCTCTTCCCGCCCCGCAATGGAAGGGCGTTCGATGGCGAGCTCTGCGTCCACGACTCCGCCCACGCGCATCATCGACATGAGGGAAACGCGCTGCTGGCTGCCAAAATCGAGCCCCGACGGAGGGGCGAACAGCGTCTGTAAATCCTCTTCGGAGATCCTTGCATCACGCGAGAGAGCCTTGAGCTCGTCAAACCTGCGGGCGCAATCGTCGAAAAGCGAGCGAGGCTCGGCAATGACAACGAGCGTATTGGATGCCATATGGGAGACGGGGCCACTCAGCTCGCCGTATAGAGCCGGGGCAAAGCGCTCCATACCATCGAAGGCAATGCCGTCTTCGAGCTGCTTGACCGCATCTGCCACGTCCCGGTCCGTTGCAATCTTCGCCTTGAGGCTCTTGCGGAGGCGAGCGAGCCCTTTCTTGGTGACGGAGAACTCGCGCGTAGGCCAGATTTCCGCAGACTCGAGCTCCCCGATGCTCTGGCCAGTGCTTGCCACAACGCGGCGGAGACCATCGACGTCGTCCCCGAAAAACTCCACGCGAACGGGCGCGCGCATCCCTGCGCCAAAAATGTCAACGGTATCGCCCGCAACTGAGAACGTACCCGGTCCATCAACGCGCTCAAGACGGACATATCCTCGGGAGACGAGCGCGGATGCAAGCTCTTCATACTCGAGAATATTGCCCGTCCCACCTTCCACAACCGCATTATCGCGACGGAGAACGAGCGGAGAAAAGGCATCTGCAGTTGGTGCGACCTTGCGCATGAGGGAACGCGCTGATGCAACGACCACAATGGGCCATCCTTCTGCCAACTCCCCAATTGCGCGGACACGGGCTCCGATTACTGCCAGATCGCGCTTCTTCTGGTCCCAGGGCATGTCCATGCGTTCGGGGAAGACTTCCACGTGTGCATAACCGAGAAAGGAAACGAGAGCTCGGGCGAACCGCTCCGCGTTCTCGTTGCCACTCACTACGACGAGCATGGGACGGGGGTTCCGTGCGAAAATCGACGCTATAACAAGAGGGCGGGCAGAACCCATCACCGCGAGCGAGGCATCAGAACCCGCATCGAGCTTACTGACGAAGGGTTCAAGGGCTGAGGCGCGCATGAGCTTGCGCTGTAATTTATCGATTAACATGGGTTAAGAATACCGCCTCGCATAGGACGATTGCAAACACCAATAGGTAACGCACAATAGGCATGGGCATAACAGTTGCCTCGTAGACAATTGTCATGCCCCACGTCTTACATGCTATTTGTGGTAGGGCTCGCCCCGCATGATCTTAAAGGCTCGGTAAATCTGTTCTGCAAGCACCACACGGGCAAGGTTGTGCGGAAGCGTGATGGGGCCAAAGGAGAGAAGCTCGTTTGCCCGCACACGAACCGACGGGGCAACTCCCGTAGACCCGCCGATGACGAAGGCGATATCGCTCGTCCCACCCACCATGAGCTGGTTAAGGTGCTTGGAGAAATCCTCGCTCGAACGCTCGCATCCATCGATGGCGAGAAGAATCACGTAGCTTTCGCCAATGGCTTTGAGGATATCGGCGGCCTCCTGCTCACGAGCCTTTTCATCGCCGCCACATTTCGCGGGGTCCCTGTCTGTAATCTCGACGACGCGCACGTTCGCATAGGCACCCAGGCGCTTGACGTATTCCGCTACCGCATCGCGCCAGAAACGCTCCTTGAGCTTGCCAACTGCAACAATCGTTATGCGCATCTCCGCCCTTTCAACTTTCGGTCTCTCGCTACAGCTAACACCCGGAGGTCACCGTGCTAGACTGCGTTCATGAAGAATACACCAACCATCATCCTAGCTTCCACCTCCCCACGCCGCCGTGAGCTCCTTGCCAGCGCGGGGGTGGAGTTCACTGTCGTACCCAGCCACGCTGAAGAGGTGGCAGACGATTCCCTGCCCGCCGCGGATATCGCCATGACCAACGCCAGACTCAAAGCCCAAGCTGTCGAAGCAGATCACCCCGACGAGCTTGTTATTGGGGCGGATACCGTGGTCGCTCTTGACGGTCATGTCTACGGCAAGCCCAGAGACGACGCCGATGCCCAACGGATGCTCTCCGAGCTCTCGGGCCAGACGCATGTTGTCATCACGGGGGTCAGCCTCGTGAAAGGCGAACACTCCCGGACGTTCGCCGAACAGACACTGGTGACATTCAAGCAGCTCTCGCCCAAGCAGATTGCCGAATACGTGGCAACGGGAGAGCCAGCAGACAAAGCCGGAGCCTATGGCATCCAAGGGCTCGGTGGCGCGTTAGTTAATCATATCGAAGGCGATTACAACAACGTTGTTGGCCTTCCCGCAGACCGTCTGCTTGAGGAGTTAGCGCACTTCGAGGGCTGAGGTTTTCATGCAGGCAAACACCCGATCAGCTGGTGGTGATGGTCTTCTCACCGCATTTAGGACAGCGGACGGCAATCTTGCCTTTGCCACGAGGAATGCGCATGTCTTGCCCGCAGAAGGGGCAGGTCATATAGAGATATTGGGGTTCTGCGGAAGAGTTCCCACCTTGCCCACCAAATGGGTTGGTATATTGGCCGCCAAAGTTTCTGTTTAGATCCTGGCCAAAATTCTGATGCTGGCGTTTCTGTTCTCGCTTGCTCTTGCCACGTTTGCTACCAAAAGAGAGATAGCGTTCGTTCTCACGCTGACGAGCGACAATGTTTCGGGAGAGAATGCGGAAGAAGGCGTAGAGCATCAGCGCCGAGCCAGCGAAGTTGAAGATGCTGGAGAACAGATAGGCAACTCGACCGATGAACAGGCCAAAGAGGTTCGCAATAACGCCAATGATGAAAGCGATTGCTGTCCACTTGAACAAGGAGCGGTTCAGCTCATCCATGCCATAGCGGCCTTGCATGAACTGCGCGAGCATCAGTGCAAAGTTGCCCATTAGTATCCGTTCTTCTCGTTTGCTCCGCCAGCTACGCCACGGCCGTAGCATAGCCGACGGAGAAGGAGTCACTATTTAAGCGACTCGATGTGATCGATGATGTCGCCCACCGTCTCGAGGCCCTCGGGCTCGCCGAAGTCGATGCCCTCCGCATCCTCAAGGTCTACGATGAGCTCGACGAGGTCGAGAGAGTCAAGGTCGAGCGAGTCAAGCGTGGAATCCTCGTTGACGGTATCGGGGTCGATGTCGAGATTATCCTGAAGAATCTGCTTGATGGTATCGAGCGTTGCCATAAAGTTCCCTCCGGTTCACAGTTCCGATATATCGCGGGTATCATACCCTTTTGTTTCTAGACAATGGTTGCAGATGGACAAACCTCCATATCAAGCGCATGAATAGCGTCGGGCGGATAGGACACATGCCAGAAGGTAAGCCCGCACGCAGGTGCGCACTCCCCCGCAGCGCTCCGGTTTCGGGCATCGAGCACCTTTCCAACCCACGCTGGCTCGCGCCTGCTCGCGCCAACCTGAACGAGCGTGCCCACAAGCGTGCGTACCATGGAGTGGAGAAAGGCATTGCCCACCACGCGTACGACAATGCAATGCTCCCCAAGCTGTTCTTCTTCAAAGAGGTCCACAGACTTGACGAAGCGCGTTGTGGATTTGCCCTCTGCGCTTGCCGCCTTGCAGAACGACTTGAAATCATGCTCGCCTATCAACACCTTGGCAGCTTCTTGCATCGCCTCTACGTCGAGCGAACCATGGTGCCACCAGGCAAACTCGCGAAGAAAGAGCGGAGGCACTGGCCCCGTTACAATCCGATACCGGTATTCACGCCATTCGGCATCGAAGCGAGCTGAGAAATCAGGTGACGCGGCACCAACACGCTTAATGGAGATGTCATCAGGCGTGAGCGCATTGAGCGAGATCAGGAGCCTGCTTTCCTTGCGACCTTCTACCTCTTCTCTGCTTACCGGGAATGAAACGACCTGGCCACGGGCATGCACCCCAGCGTCGGTCCTGCCAGCGCACACGAGGGAAACCTTACGACGGAAGAAGGTAGAAAGCGCCTGCTCGAGCTCGCCTTGCACCGTATGGATGGCAGGGTCTTTCTGCTTGGCAAAACCGCTGTAGGCAGCGCCGTTGTAGGAAAGCTCCGCGACGAGGGTCAACAGAGGTTCAGCGTTCCGCACGGCTCCATCAGTAGGAGCAACTATAGCATCAGGAGATTCTTTAGTGAGCATGGAAACTCATTTCATAAGACGTTTTCGCATCATTGCAACAGTAGCAGAAAACAAGAGAGGCCACCAAAGCCGCCAGCCATTCTCCCCTGCGACTTTTGGCTGGAGTTGGCACAGTTTACGGAAAGAACAACTTTCCGTACGCCTCTCCTTCTCGGCACCGTCATACACAGCTAATCCGCCGCTAGAAGAAAACGCAGATGCAGACAAGAACTGCCCCGCTCGCGATGCCGACCGCGATATCTTTTGCGGCCACGCGTGATTCGCGTATGTGTGTGCGGTGAACTCCGTTGTAGCAGCGGGCATCAAGCGCGTCCGCAAGCTTCCTCGCCCGCCTGAATAGCCTCACCACAAATGGGATGAGAACGGGTATCCACGCTCGAACCCGGGCAACGAGACCCCCTTCTCCAAACGTGGCGCACCGTGACTTCTGGGCGCGTTCGATGGAGCGTGCCTCGTTAACCGTAGTGGGAATAAACCGGATGGCGATGGAAATGGTCATTGCCACATCCTCTACCGGCACATGCAGTGCGCGCAAGGGCTTCATGAGCGAAAGAAGACCATCGCTTATCTGGACAAGCGAGGTGGTGAATGTGAGCAGGGAGCAAACAGCTACGAGCAAGGCGAGACGCAGCGCTACAAAGGCGCCTCGTATGAGCCCATCCAGGGTCACTCCAAACGTTCCCATGATGGCCCAGCTCGCATCAGAGCCAATCGTACCCTCCGCGCCTGCAGCAACTGGATTGGTAACATCGCCTGTAAAGGCATGCACAAGCACAGTGAAGACCAGTATGAACGCAACAGGAGCAATACCCGCCCAAGCAGACCTAATCGGCACGCG
>CADBRF010000061.1 GCA_902796975.1 uncultured Coriobacteriaceae bacterium | reverse complement strand
GTAGACATCGCCGATGGTGTAGTTGCGCACATGGCCCATGTGAATATCGCCCGAAGGGTACGGGAACATCTCGAGGACGTATTTCTCGGGGCGTCCACTGTTCTCGTCGAGTTTGAAAAGATCGGCATCCTCCCAAACTTTCTGCCACTTGGGCTCTATTTCGTGCGGATCGTACTCTGTGGACATAAGAACCTGAACCTTTCGCATTCTGAGCGCATCCGGCGCCCAGGCATCTCCTAGTCGTGCGCACATGATACCGCATACCACGCCGTTCGCAGAAGGAGTTGCGCGTAAGGAGACGCAAGGGGTACGCCACCCGTCCGCGTAGGGGGAACGAAAAGGGGGCCCGAAGGCCCCCGGAAGATCCCGATGGTGGAGATGATGGGATTCGAACCCACGACCCCCACGTTGCGAACGTGATGCTCTCCCAGCTGAGCTACATCCCCATCGTATATTTAGTGTGCCACGCGGCACGGGTAGCGATTATACCGCAAAACTGTTCGCGCACGGGGCAAAACCGCAGACGGAAAGAGTTCTTTCGAGCGCGCGAAGGGAGAAGGAAACGCCCATCGCCACGTTGAAACAAAACGTGAGCAATGGGCGTATTGCGAAGGCTTCAGGTCGAACAGCAAATGGCATCTGAAGCAGCTGATGGAACCCTACTGGTTGATAATGTCCTCGTCGCCGAAGGGATTGCCGCACTCGGGGCAGAGCTTAGGCGGATTCTGAGGATCGGGCGGGTTCCAGCCGCATTGGCTGCACCGGTACTCTGGCGGTTTGGGAGCAGCACCGAGCACATCGGCATCATCGAACGGGTCGCCACACTCGGGGCAGAACTTAGGCGGCTTGCTCTGGTCTTCGGGCACCCAGCCGCACTTGTCGCAACGGTACTTGGGCTGGTCGGAAACCTGGGGACGTGGCGTGCCGCACTCCATGCAGAATTTTGCCGTGTTGCTGGTACCACATGAAGGGCAGGTCCAGGCGTCTGCGCTCGGCTGCTGAGGCTGTTGCGATTGTTGTGGCTGCTGGGATTGCGGAGCCGCTGCACCAAAGCCACCGCCTGCCGCCATCTGCTGCTGAGGAGGTTGCTGACGTTGCTGCCCCATGCCAAAGAGACTGGTGGCGTCCATTCCACCGGCTTGTTGGGCCATGCCCATGCCGATGAAACCACCCATGGCACCGAAGCCACCCTCGTTATTGGCAGCACCGACCATGGCGTCCGCCTGCGCGCCGGCAAGATTTGCCGCCGCCATAGTGGGATCGCGGAAGACCGCCGTACGCTGCAGCTGTTTGATGGTCTTCTCGTCCTCTTCGGGAAGCGTGATGGCGTTCACGCCAAAAGAAACGATTCGTATGCCGCGCAGATCGCCCCACTTGTGGGACAGCTCCTCTTGCAGCACCTCCACGACTTCTTTCGTGTGGGCGGGGATGGCAGAGTAGCGGATTCCCATGGCGGAGATCTTCGCGAAGGCTGGCTGGAGTTCGGTCAGCAGCTCGCTTCGCATCTGATCGGCGATCTCATCGCGCGTGTAATCGTCTTCCACATTGCCACATACGTGCGTATAGAAGAGAAGCGGGTCAATAATCTTGTAGGAGAATTCGCCGTTGCAACGCACGCAGGAGTCGATGTCCAGGCCGATGTTCGAATCGACGACGCGGAAGGGAATAGGAGTGATCGTTCCGTAGTGGTTGCCGATAATCTCCTTGGTGTTGAAGTAGTACACGCGTTGGTCGGTGCCTGTGTCTCCACCGAATGTGAAACGCTTACCGATGTTTTTGAAGGTGTCGACAATGCCCTTGCCGAGATTGCCAGCGAGGATACTGGGGGCAATCGAGGTGTCGTATTTGAATTCGCCCGGTTCTGCAACGACGTCGACAACTTTGCCCTGCTCGACAATCAGGGCGCACTGGCCATCATTCACCACGACGATGGACCCGTTGGAGATGACGTTGTCATCGCCTCTGGTGTTGGACGTGCGCCCGTTCGTGCGCTTCTGGCCTTTAACTGCCAGAACGTCGGCTGGGATGCTGTCGCAGTACAGCATTTCTTTCCACTGGTCAGCAAGAACGCCGCCTGCAGACCCGAATGCGGCTTTAATAAGACCCATACCCTATGCGTCCTTTCCTCTGAACTGTCAGTAATCAGTCTGTCGGCCACTAGCCTTCTTGCAGGTAATCGAACAGGCCGGTGATTCCTTCCATCGTGGAGTCATCGGTGATGAAATAGAAGTTGTCGATGGAGAGATGGCCGTCCAGGGGATCAACATCGGCATCCCAGAACTCTTCCCAGGTGTAACTCTCCATATCATCGTCCTCGTCGCGGAGGTAGATTCCATAGTCGGTGATGGCAAGGCCTTTCTTGCCGTTATGGAAGAGCGTGTTGTCGACGATAAGGATGATGTCTCCGTCGGACGGAACACCCAGATATTTGTAGGCAGCGTCCACTTTACCGGGGTCCTGCTTGAGCCTGGATCCATACCAGACATCGGTCATGTCCTTAAGAGGCGGGCAGTCGCGGCTGCCGATATAGTCTTCGATCTCTGCTGCAGCGTCGAAATCGTCTTCTTCCTCCTCCTCTTCTTCATCGAAGGCCTCGGCGTTTGCAGCTTCTTCGCCTGCCAGCTTGAACTTGGCGCCGCAGTACTCGCATTTGCCGTATCCGCCTCCGATAGGCTTGATGGGGCCCATGCAGTTGGGGCACGTCATCGAAACGATTTCCATGTGACACTCTCCTTCTGTATCGTGCTGATACTTGTTGACTTGGTTAGTTTCCTAAAGCTCCAAGCTATTGATGCGCTTGACTATGAGGTTGAGATGCTCCGCGCACACCCCCTCCGGATCGTCGTAATAGCTGTCCTCGTAATCGTAAAAAGGATCGTCATCATCCTTTGCCAGAAGGTCGAGGCACGCCGACAAGGTGTTTTTCATGCCAGCAGGGGTGTTGCTGTGATAGCAGTAGAAGCCGCCCTCGTTGTCTGAGCAGAGCCATACCTGGTTGTCGTTATCGATGGCGGGCCAGGCGATAATGTCGACGCCGAGCTGACGGACGAGCTCTGGGTATCCGGCTTCGCCGTACCCAGCATCCTTGATGGCGTTATAGAGCGATGTAATTGAATACTTGCCTTCGATGTTGAGGTGGACCTTATTGCTTTTCAGGTTCTGCTTGACCGACTTGGCACCGAACAAATCTAGAAGACCCATGGCATGCCCCCTTTGGGTTTCAGACGCCGTCATCCGCCTTAATGCCCCGAACGAATGAAGGGCGCTGTTGTCACCGCACACGTCGTGCTCTTTCGTATTACAGTGACTTCTAGAAGTTCGTTTTTCAACAGTTCCGACACGAACCGGCGTTCGTGTGTCACAAACCGTAAACGTCGAGAATGCCTCTTCTGTTAGCATCGGAAATGCACTGTTCCGGAGGTACTCGAGCGGCTGTCAGAGAGCGAGGGGCACATGCGCATCGCAATCGTTGAAGACGACGAGAAAGCATGCCTCGAGCTTGTCCAAGCGGTCAGCTCATGGATTGACGATCGCCTTCTCATCGGGTCAATTCAGGCCTTCTCCTCCCCGGATGATTTCATGGCGGTCTGGATTCCCCACGCCTTCTCCCTCGTGCTCATGGACTGCATACTCTCTCCTGAGCCGGACGCGCCCACTGGCCTCGACCTAGTCCGCGTCCTGCGCAAGAAAAACGATGACACGCCCGTCGTCTTCATCACAAATAGTCCTGACCTTGCAATCGACGGCTACACCGTGCACGCAGCTGGATCCTGCTCAAGCCCGTTTCCACCGACTCTCTCAATGAGATTCTCGATTCCATCGCCTTGCCTGAGGCGCTTGTTCGCATCGGGACGACCGAGCTCAATATTCCCATCAAATCCGTCATCTACGCGCGGTCAAATGGCCATTATGTAGAGCTGCATACCACACGGGAAGTCAGAAGGGTCAGAGCCACTTTCAAGGAGATTGTCGAGGTTCTCAAGCACCACGGGAGTTTCCTCGTGACCGCGCGAGGGTATGTTGTTAATCTCGACTATGTGACCGATATGGTCGACCTCGATTTGGTCATGGACAGCGGAGAGCGAGTCCCCGTCAGCCGCGACAATGCAAGCGCCGTCCGTTCCGCGTGGACCGACCATCTGTTTTCGCGTGCGCGATGGAGCTGAGAGCATGATTACCTCCCAAAGCCTCCTGTTCTCGGTCTCCGAGTCGTGCATCATCATCTTCCCCTATCTGCTTGCCGTGCTGCCCCTCATGAAGACCTGCAACACGAGCAGAAAGGCTGTACTCATCGGTGCAGCCATTTTCACCGTCATTTCGCTTTCGCTCGGCATGCTTGACGCGCTCTTTAACATTTCCACACGTGATTCAGACTTCGTTCTCATTCTGATTTCGGTTTTCTGGTACAAGCGCTACAGTCACTTCTCATGGGGGCAGACCTTCTTCATCGTGTTCACCGCCATAGCGGTTGTCTCGTACGTGGTCTGGTGGGCAGTCATCGTCGACGAGATCACCATTGGCGATACGCTCTCCCCCAAATACCTGGCCTACCCGGGAATGGCAGTCCAGTGGATTGGATCAATCGCCGCCCTTGCCCTGCTCTGGCGCCCCGCGAAAGAGAAAATCCCCATCATGATTCAGAGCGCTGCCGTGAAAAACGCGCAGACCTTCTGGCGAATCTCCTGGATCGTGCCAGCCGTGTTCGCCATCGTCACGCTCGTCGCCCGCCCCGATTACCCGGATACGTTGCACGTGCACAATGTCTTTCCCGCGCTGATAACGATAATGCTTGCCTTCCTCGTTATCGTCTCCGCCTTCTATATCGCATCCTACCGTCTCGTGGAGGCAGCAACCGAAAACATCGACCTGATTGAGCAGCAGAAAGCAGCTTCCCTGGAGAAGATGTACGCGGACCACCTCGAAGAGCGAATGTCTGAAGCGCGGAGGGCGAACCATGATCTGCGCCAGTTCCTTACCGTTCTCAATCGCTCCATTGAAGACGGCGACCTCGAGGGTTTTCGCCAGTATGCCACGCGAGTGCAGGGAGAGCTGCCCTCCACTGCCACCATTCGCTACTGTGAAAACCGGGCGGTTAACGCAGTGACGCTCTACTACTGCGATTCCATTCGGCAGATGGGCATCAAGCCCGATGTCGTCATGATCATTCCCGAAGATGCCCCTTTCACGTCTGTGGAGCTCACGGCCCTCTTCGGCAACCTCATGGAAAAAGCGGTCGAGGCGTTGGCGAGAGAGATTGCAAACGGAGCAGACCCGAAAACTCTGTTCTTCCGAGTGCACGCCACCCAGCAGGGCAAGAAGCCGTTCGTGATTACCGTGGACAACAGCTGTAGCCAGAAAACAGAACGCTCTCCAGAAGGCATGCTCATTCCACCAAGCACGCTGGGTCCGGAACGGGAACCGAATCGATAGCAAGCATCGCAAGGCGCCACAACGGGTCAGCGAAATTCGAGTGCGTTGATGGCATTTTCCAAACCTCTATAATTCTGAGCATACCATCGTCCACAAGCGCATAGGCAGGGCGCAAACTCCAAGGAGGGTCATCATGAATGCGATTTTCAAACGTACGAGTGTGCGCAAGTACGCCAAGAAAAACGTCAACAAGAAGCAAATAGAAAAGCTCCTTAGAGCCGGCATGGCGGCGCCATCTGCTGTCAACCAGCAGCCCTGGGAGTTTATCGTCGTCACCGACAAGGACCTGCGTGAGAAGATTGGCAAGACGAGCCCTTTCACCAAGCAGGCTGCAAAGGCTCCCCTTTCCATCGTGCTCCTCATGCGCACCGATGTAAGACTCGTGGAGATGGCCCCGCAGGACATGGGTGCATGCGCTGAAAACATTCTGCTCGAGGCGACTAAGCTCGGCCTGGGCGCGGTCTGGCAGGGAGTCTACGCACATCAGGAGCGCATGGGCTATCTGACAGAGCTTTTCGGGCTGGACGAAAGCGTCGTTCCCTTTGCCATCATCTCCATTGGCTACCCCAAGGGCGGCAAGCTGCCCAAGCAGCAGGACCGCTTCGACGAGAGCCGCATCTATCGCAACGGATACGAAGCGGCACCGGCAAAGGAAGCAGAAGACCTTCCAGAAGAAGTTCCGGCAGAAGATGCGCCTGCAGAGGAAGCTCCCGCTGCAGACGCTCCAACTGAGGAGGCTCCGGCTGCTGAGACGCAGGAAGAAGCTACCGTAGCAGACGCACAAGAAGAGGTTTCCGCCGAAGACGAGCCCGCAGATGAAGCTCCCGCAGATGCGCAGGAAGAGGAAGCGGTGGTTGGCTGGCGCTCCGGGACCGCTGCCGGCTTGAAAAACTAAAGCCTCAGACAAACAGGTTGTCTACTGGGCGGATGGTTCCTTCTCTTTGTCATCCGTCCATTCAAGCAGGTAGTTGTTCAACTCGTAGCCATTGCCAATATCGACATTTTCCTCGCCATATATGGAGAAGCCCATGTGGTCGTAACGAGTGAGGGCATCCATGTTGTCGCGATTGCAGGCGAGCCTGATAGCGTGCAATCCTAGCTCGCGCATCCGCCTCTTGACGAATTCAAACGCCTGACGGCCAAACCCTTTTCCACGTTCGCCGGCGCGAATGTAGACCTTGCCCAGATAGAGACAGTCTTCACGCGGCTGGATTCCCAGGTAACCAACATGGTCGCCATCGATATCCGCGAAATAGTATTCATATCCATCGTCGGCGATCTGACCCACGAGCACGCCCGCGGAAAGCGTCCTGACAAGAACATATTCCAGCTTTTCGGACGTGAGCATGCGTGGGTAGTACTCGCGAAAAATCTCCTCCGCAAAATTCGCAAGCTCGGCAATATGGTCAGGGTCCTGTACTGGCGTGAAAGTCAGCTGGGTCATGAGGCGATGGTCTCCTCTTCGACGGACTTCTGCTCGGCGATTTTCCTATGCAGGTTGCGAATCTCAACGAGAACGAACGAGCCGCACAGCACAATCGACATCGTGTCGGCAATGGGGAACGAGTAGGAAAAAGCCAGAAGCGGCGTAATAGACGGGAACAGTGCAGGCAGCAAGTGCGGCGCAATGAGGTAGAGCGGCAGTTGGAAAATAATCTGGCGCGTAACTGAGAGCAGCGCAGATTTAAAAGGCTGGCCCGTTGCCTGGAAGTAGTTCGACCCAATGACCTGGATGCTGATAAAGGGAATGAGCGCCGTCTGGATAAGCAGAGCTTCCGATGCATAGCTCATGAGGCTCGGGTCGACACCAAAGAGGCTGATAATCACTTCGGGGAAGACACGGATGAGCACAAAGAATATCACCATCATCACCGTACAAGCACCCAGGGCGTCATAAAGCGTTCGGAGCACACGATCATATTTGCGAGCACCCGTGTTGTAGCCAAGGATTGGCTGCGCCGCCATGGCGATGCCAATGCCCGGGAAGATGATGAGCGAGGTGATCTTGAACACGACACCGATGCTGGCAAGCGTGTCGTCCTGTCCAATGGGGTCTGCCGCACCGAGCGCGGCAAGCACGATATTACCCACGACCTGCGTGATCGCGGCAGCAATCTGCAGCGCGAAAGGCGCGAGGCCGAGCGCGAGAAGACGACGGCAGATCTCGTTATCAACGAGAAGGTTGGAAAGACGCAGCTTGAAGGGGGCGGAAGATTTCGGCGAGACGAAGTACCACAGGACAATCGCCGCGGTTACCGCCTGCCCGATGATAGTTGCCGAGGCAGACCCGACGACTCCCCACTCAAAGTGCATGACAAAGAGGTAGTTGAGGACGATGCAGGCGATGGTGCCGATAATCGTTGTCCACAGGGCAAGACTGGGAGCGCCAGCAGTACGGATGAAGTTATTGATGCCGTAGCTGATATTCGTGATGATGGTTCCATAGAGGATGATACGTACGAAGGTACGAGCGTAGGGCAGGGTGACATCGGTAGCACCGACAAAGATGAGCAGGGGGTCAATCCAGAAGGTCGCAACGATGGCGATAAAGATGGAAATCATGATCATGACGGTAACGGCATTGCCAAGTGCTCGCTCAGCATCCGCCTTTCTGCCCTCGCCAAGCAGGATGGCCGCTAGGGAGTTTCCGCCCATGCCCGGAAGGATGGAAAGCGCCATGCCAATGGTCATGATGGGCGCAGCGACTGTTGTAGCAGCAAGACCAATCTCGCCCATCGCCTGGCCGAGGAAAATGGAGTCGATGACGTTGTAGAGCGCGTTGAAGACAACGGAGACAACTGCGGGTATAGCGAACTCGAGCATGAGCTTCCCGATGGGAGCAGTACCCATACGAGTGACCTTTTCGCTTCCTCCCTGATCATCAACGGGCGCCTTGACAGCGCTCGATTGACCAAGCTCTTTTTCGTCTTCGACGCTCTCGCCCACACTGACCTCCAAACATACGATGAGCCGGAACCCATCAGTTCCGGCTCATCGTGACTTTCGCTCTGTGCAAATACTAGTTATTTGCTAGGCAACTGCCTTCTTGGCAATCTCGCACAGCTGAGCAAATCCCTCGGGATCCTCAATTGCCATGTTGGAGAGCACCTTACGATCAAGTTCGATGCCGGCTTCCTTCAGACCATGCATGAACACAGAATAGGACAGACCGTTGATACGTGCACCGGCGTTGATGCGGGTAATCCAGAGACGGCGAATATCGCGCTTCTTATTGCGACGATCGCGGTACTGGTACTGCATGGCATGCTGGACAGCTTCCTTAGCCTTACGGT
>CADBRF010000060.1 GCA_902796975.1 uncultured Coriobacteriaceae bacterium | reverse complement strand
GCCCATACACAGACTCGGGCGGAAGATAAGCGTCGCATCTCCCTCGCCGCGGTTTTCGTGGACGTTTTCGTAGACGAGCGCCTGAGTCGCGCACATGCCGGCGCATGCGCCGCAGTGCCGACACTTCTCAGGGTCAATGTCCACAGTTCCCCAGAGATACGATTCAACGCCGGTATCCGGTGTGGTTCCCAGGCGGTTGAGCATGGATTCCACATGCGCCGTCCTATATGAGCTTGCATCGAAGTGCTCGTCAATTCGCACGATGACACGGGCGTTCTTATCTTCGACGGGGATATCTCCACCATGCTGGTTCACGAATTCGCCAACCGTGTCCATGAGAAAGCCCATGACAGAGCCACCCGCCTGTTTAAATGCCTCACGTCTTCCCTCGCCGCTCACGGCGATCTGCCGCTTGTTCGTGTTTGCGAGAAGCGCTTTGGGCACGAAATCGCGGATAAATATCCTTCCAGGAATCTGCCACTGCTCCAAGAGGAAGTTGGCGTGCTCGACGGTGCTGGGGAAGTAGGGCTCGTCGCTGTCGATATCGCAATCACTGCAGTTGGTCTGCATGAGCGTGACTGAGGAAACGCCCACGGAGAAGAGTCCCATGAGCATGTACTCGTCAAGGTAGTTCAAACAAGGGAGGACGACCACACGTGACGTATCCACGTGGGAGAGCTCCGCCGCCCTGCTGCAGATGAAAATCGCGTTTCCACCGCAAGCTGAAGCGCTTGCCTTCGCATCGCGCACGATGGAAGCCGGAGTAGGAGTTCCCGCAATGAGCGCGCTGGTGGGGCACGCCGCTGCGCAGGCGCCGCAATTGGTGCAGGCGTTTGAATCGATATTGAGATGGCCGACCGACCGCACAACCGCATCATGCTTGCAGGCGTTTATACAACGCTTGCAGGATGAATGCCAATTGCGGATATAGGAACAGCGCTTGGGGATAATTGAAATGACAGTTTCAGTCAAGCGGTCGCTGATGTTTTCTATGGTATCTATTTTGCTCATGGCAAAAAGTATAGAGATAGGGTGCCAGTCTGAGCAAGAGTTTCAATGCCCAACAGCATAGAACATGGGAGCTGGGGGTGGGGCGTTCTCACGTATGAGAATAGAAGACTTTGGGGATGACGAAACATACCCGAAACATTTTCATATAATGATACGAGGAGTGCCTGAGACGGGTAAACGTCTCAATGAGGCTCTAGTGTCTCGCATGTTTCGAGAAAGGGCAAACAGATGCCAGATTCAAATGGCGCAACTATTGACTACGTTCTCAAGATGGTGCGCGAACGCAATATCCACTTCATCCGCATGTGGTTTACCGATGTGCTCGGACGCATGAAATCCTTTGCAATCACTCCCAGCGAGCTCGAAGTGGCTTTTGAAGAAGGTATGGGGTTTGATGGCAGCGCAATCGAAGGCTATGCACGGTCGGTCGAATCGGATATGATTGCTATCCCCGACGCCCAGACCTTCCAGGTGCTTCCCTGGCGTCCGCATGATGATGGCGTCGCACGCATGTTCTGTAATATCTACACGCCCGATGGCAGCCCCTTCGACGGCGACCCACGTTTCGTGCTTCGCCGCATGCTCAAGAAGGCGTCGAATATGGGCTATGTCTTCAATATCGGCCCTGAACTGGAGTATTTCTACTTCAAGAGCTCAGAATCACCTGAGCCCATTGATCGCGGCAGCTATTTCGATTTGACCCCGCTCGATAATGCGTCCGACTTGAGGCGCGATACCATCCTCACGCTCGAGCATATGGGCGTCCCCGTTGAGTACTCCCATCATGAGGTAGCACCCTCGCAGCAGGAGATTGACCTTCGCTATAGCGATGCGCTCTCCATGGCAGACGCCATTATGACGGCCCGCCTCGTGGTCAAGGCAATTGCCATTCAGCATGGGTGCTATGCAAGCTTCATGCCCAAGCCTGTCAAAGACATCAACGGCAGCGGCATGCACATCCATATGTCCCTCTTTAAAGACGACCACAACGTGTTCTTCAACCCGGACGATCCGCTGGGCTTTGGCCTCTCCGATACGGCAAAGCGCTTCATCGCTGGTCTGTTGAAGTACGCGCCTGAATACAGCCTGCTCATCAACCAGTATGTGAACTCCTACAAGCGCCTTGTGCCCGGGTTCGAAGCACCGGTCTATGTGAGCTGGGCAAATCGCAACCGGTCCGCCATGATCCGTGTGCCCCTCTACAAGCCGGGCAAGGAATATTCCGCCCGCTTCGAGCTTCGCAGTCCCGATTCCGCCTGCAACCCCTACCTAGTCTTTGCGGCAGTATTGGGCGCGGGTCTCAAGGGAATCGAAGACAACCTCGAGCTCCCCGATCCGGTTAACGAAGACCTCTTCACGCTCAGTCTCTCGCAGATTCGCGCCGAAGGGCTCCAGCTGCTCCCGAGCGACCTCGGAGAGGCAACTCAGCTCTTCGAGCATTCAAAGCTCATGCGCGATATTCTTGGCGATGAGATGCACCAGTTCATTGTTGAGAACAAGCGGGATGAGTGGAATGAGTACTGTGCACAAGTAACGTCCTGGGAACTCGACCGAGATTTTCCCATCTTGTAATGACGGCAAAATAAACCGAAGGGAGGCGATGACATGCACAGGAAAACGATACTGTACGTACGAGACAAGATGGCTGCTGCAGACGCATTTTCGCATGTCGTCGCATCTATAGATGCAAATCTCGAGATGTGTCCGGCACGTGAAATGGAAGAACGTCTGTCGCGCGTAGATCTTGTGGTCTGCCACGTTGATATTACTCGCGCGTCAGATCTGTCTCCGCTTGAGAAATCTCTCGAAGATGCGGGGGAGGTGCCAGCGCTTCTCGTCGCAGATGACGATGCTCTCTCCGCGCTCAGGCTTCCTGCCCATGTTCCCTGCGATTTCGTGCTGCCAGGTGCGAGTGAGGAAGAGATTCGCGTCCGTCTTCGCCACCTGCTCTGGCCAGGTGAGGAGACGAACTCTTCCGACTTCATCTCCATCGACGGCATGACCATCAATCTTGCCACCTACCAGGTGCACGTCAATGGCACGCCTGTGGACTTCACCTATCTCGAGTATGCGCTGCTGGCGTTTCTCGTGACGCATCCTGGCCATGTCTACCCGCGCGACCTGCTCTTGCAGAGAGTGTGGGGGTTCGATTACTACGGCGGTTCGCGCACGGTTGATGTCCATGTGAGGCGCGTCCGTGCCAAGCTCGGTGGAGAGCTTGCGACGCACCTCGTCACCGTTCGTGGCGTTGGATACATGTGGGAATAAGAGCTTAGTCCAGAGTTACAAAGGCATAGGAGATTTCGTCGAGGAGGCGTTTGCGCGTCTCCTCGATTTTGTCTTTCTTGAGCTCGCATTCCCAGATGACCACGACTTTCCAGCCCTCAGAGACGAGTTGCTCCTGCGTGCGCTTGTCGCGTGCCTGGTTGCGTTCGAATTTGGTCTGCCAGTATTCCACGTTGCTCTTGGGCGTCGTGGCGTACTTGCATCCTTCGTGGTGGTGCCAGAAGCAGCCGTTCACGAAGATGGCAATCTTCCTTCCTGGATAGGCGACATCGGGATGGCCCACGCATTTCTTCCAGTCGCACCGGTAGCCTGGCCAGCCCATCTCGCGAAGCATGCGACGCAGCACCAGCTCGGGCTTGGTGTCACGCCGCTTGTTCGCGACCATTGTCTTGTGCACTGCCTCTGAGACCATTTTCCTGCCGCCCCTTTACCCCGTCTGTTAGTGGGCGATTGCCCAATTGGGGCCAGATTGGACGTCAGCCAGGAGGGGAACCTTGAGTTCGACCACGTTATCCATGGTTTCCTCGACCATGCGAGAGAGCTTCTCTACCTCGTTGGCTGGGCATTCGAAGTCGAGTTCGTCGTGTACCTGGAGCACCATGCGGGAGGCAAAGCCATCCGCGCGGAGCTTGCGGGCAACTTCTACCATGGCGATCTTGATGATGTCTGCCGCCGTGCCCTGCATGGGATGATTCATGGCTGTGCGTTCGCCGAAGTGACGAAGGTTCGCATTTGAACTCTTGAGCTCTGCAATGTGTCGCTTGCGGCCGAACATAGTGATGGCATAGCCCTTTTCATGCGCATCGGCGACGACATCGTCGAGATAGATGCGTACCTGAGGATAGGCGGTGTAGTAGCGGTCAATCATTTCCTGGGCTTCTGCCATAGAGATGTGGAGCGACTGGCTCAGACCAAACGCTTGCTGGCCATAGACAATACCAAAGTTCACGGCCTTGGCGCGGCTACGCATCTGAGGCGTGACCTCCTCCACGGGCACATCGAAGATGCCGGCAGCGGTATGCGCATGGAAGTCTTCTCCGCTCCTGAATGCCGCAATGAGTCCTTCGTCACCGGAAAGGTGAGCGAGGAGCCTGAGTTCTATCTGGGAGTAGTCTCCCGAGACGAAAACGCCATCGCCAGGCGCGACGAACGCCTCGCGGATGCGCCTGCCCAGCTCAGTTCGAACGGGAATGTTCTGGAGGTTGGGTTCCGAGGAGGAAAGACGCCCAGTTGCCGTGACCGTCTGGTTGAAAGTGGTGTGCACGCGGCCATCGCGCTTGTCCACGAGAGCAGGTAGGGCATCGAGGTAGGTGGAGCGGAGCTTTGCGAGCTCGCGGTAT
>CADBRF010000059.1 GCA_902796975.1 uncultured Coriobacteriaceae bacterium | reverse complement strand
TTCTCGAGCTTGTCAGACCAGAGGATGCAGTCCGTGGAAGACTCCATGTCCTCGATAGTGATGATGGCCATGTTGGTCTGGTTCTTGGTGGTCTTGATTTGCACGCTGGTGACCATTCCTGCGAAATCGTAGGTCTGCCCATCGCGATAGATATTCTCGTCATCGAGCTGCGAAAGCGGAGCGTGAGAGTTCTTCTTGAGCTGTTCGGCATAGGGAGAAAGCGGATGGTCGGAGACATAGATGCCCACCATCTCTTTCTCGTAGGCGAGCTTCTGACGGCGCTCCCATTCGACACCATCAGGTGCGGGGATGTCCTCGGCAAAGCCCTGCGTATCATCGTCTGCCGAATCATCGCCGCCAAACATGTCAAACATCGAGACCTGGCCCTCCGCATGGTCTTTCTGGCGGCGCTGGGCAAGTTCGAGCAGGGAGCCTTCCTCGACAAGGTTCCAGAGCTGGCGACGGGTATAGCCTGTTGAATCGAAAGCGCCCGCCTTGATGAGAGATTCGACGACACGCCTGTTGCAGACGTCGCTGGGAACACGGAAAAGGAAATCATGCAGGTTCTCGAAGGGGCCGTTCTCCTCGCGTTCCTTGACGATAGAGGCGACGACACCCTCGCCCACGCCGCGCAAGCCGGCAAGACCGAAGCGGACGCCCTCGGGCACCGCCGTGAAATCGCTACCCGACGCGTTGATGTCTGGCGGGAGAACTGCGATGCCATCGCCACGGCAGGCGTTCACATAGTGCACGATCTTTTCCGTCTTACCCGTATAGCTGGAGAGCACCGCAGCCATGTACTCGTGCGGATAGTAGCGCTTGAGCCAGACCGTCTGCATAACCAGAATGGCGTACGCCGCGGAGTGCGATTTGTTGAAGGCGTAGGACGCGAATTTGAGAACATCGTCCCAGATACGCTGGGCAATTTCGCGCGAATACCCGTTACGCACGGCACCGTTGAGCCAGTGATCTTCCATGGTCTCTTCATTGCCGTCAGCCCACTTCTGGACCTTCTCGCGCATAAGGTAGACCTTCTTCTTGGCCACAGCCTTACGCACTTTGTCGCTCTCTCCCACCGTGAAACCGGACATGACAATGGAGATACGCATGACCTGTTCCTGGTAGACGATGGTGCCATAGGTGGATTCCAGAACGGGCTTCAGGCGGTCGTCGTAGTAGGAGATGGGCTTCACGCCATGCTTTCGGTCTACATAGTCGTCGACCATACCAGCGCCCAGGGGACCCGGGCGGTAGAGAGCGATGACTGCGACGATGTCGTCGTAGGAGTCGGGGCGCATGCGTTTGAGCAGGGCGGTCATGCCGGAAGACTCAATCTGGAAAGTGCCCGCGGTGTGACCAGAGCACATGAGGTCGAAGAGGTTGGGGTCACGGAAATCGACCTGCTTCTCCAGGTCGATGTCGATTCCGTAGTTCGCCTTGATGTTTGCAAGCGCCTTAGAGATGACGGTCAGGGTGCGGAGACCCAGGAAGTCCATCTTGAGGAGACCCATGTTGGCGGTCATGACACCGTCATATTGGGTGATGATGACGCCACCCTTGGTGTCGTACTTGACGGGCACGTATTTGTAGACAGAATCGGGCGCGATGATAACCGCGGAAGCATGCACGCCTTCACCACGGGTGAGGCCCTCGAGACGCTTTGCCGAGTCGATGATCTGACGGACTTCAGGGTCCGTCTCGACTGCCTTACGAAGGTCAGGGTTGTCTTCGATTGCCTTCTCGAGCGTCATCTTCGGATCGTTGGGAATCATCTTGGAGATGCGTTGGGCCAGGCTGATTGGTTTTTCCAGCACGCGGGCGGCGTCGTTAACCGCCTGCTTGGCCTTCATCTTGCCGTAGGTGATGACGTGGGCGATGCGGTCCGTGCCGTAGAAGTCGCGGCAATGCTGCACGACTTCCAGGCGGCGTTCATCGTCGAAGTCCATATCGATATCGGGCATTTCCGTGCGTTCTGGCGAGAGGAAGCGCTCGAAGATGAGGTCATTTGCAAGTGGGTCGAAAGTGGTGATGCCGAGAGCGTACGAGACGATGGAGCCTGCGGCACTGCCACGGCCTGGGCCGACGCCGATACCGTTTCTCTTTGCCCATTGCGCGAATTCCTGCACGATGAGGAAGTAGGCGGGGAAGCCCTTTTTGTTAATGATCTCGAGCTCATGGTGCATACGCTCGACGACCTCTTCGGGCAACGGATCGCCATAGCGCTCTTTCAGGCCGGCGACCGTCTTCTTGTAGAGAAGCGATTCGTTGGTCTCGCCCTCGGGCAGCGGGAAGAAGGGCAGGTGAATATTGCCGAACTCGATGGTGACGTTGCACTTATCCGCGATTTCGAGCGAGTTGGCGATGCATTCGGGGTGCTCCTTGAGCGCCTCCATCATCTCCTCAGGGCTCTTGAGGTAGAACTGGTCGTTCTTGAACTTCATGCGGTCGGTGTCCATCACGTGCTTGCCCATGCCGATGCAGAGCATGAGGTCTTGCGTGTAGGCATCTTCCTGCTTGAGATAGTGAATATCGTTGGTGCCCACCGTCTTGAGACCGCATTCATCGGCGATGCGACAGAGGACGTTGTTGAGCTGGGGCTCGGAGAGACCATGGTCGGTGACAATCTCTGGACCCTGGTTCTGGAGCTCGATATAGAAGTCTTCCCTGCCGAAAATATCGCTGAAGGTCTTCGCCCATTCGACGGCACCCTCGTACTCTCCGCGGTCGATCATCTTGGGAATGACGCCCGCGATGCAGGCGGATGTGGCGATGATGCCCTCGTGGAACTGCTTTAGGGCGTTGAGGGTGACACGGGGCTTGTAGTAGAAGCCCTCGACCGCAGCATCCGAGACGATGCGCATGAGGTTCTGATAGCCCTTGTTGTTCTTGGCGAGGAGGATCATGTGGTAGAGCTCTGGCTTATGCTCTTTTGAAAGGGTGTTATCGGGCGTGAAATAGACTTCGCAGCCGATGATGGGCTTGATACCCGCTTCCATTGCAGCCTGATAGAACTCCGCGCAGCCGTACATATAGCCATGGTCTGTAATGGCGACGGCGGGCATACCGAGCTCCTTGGCCCTCTCGCACAGGGGCTTGAGACGCGTTGCGCCATCAAGCATGGAGTATTCGGTATGAACATGCAGGTGGACGAAAGTGCCAGCATCTCGGCAGCTCGTGGGAATAGGCGCAGTGCCCGTTTCGTCTTCTGCAGCGGCCTTGATTAGATCAAATTGGGGAATGTCCTCTTCAGCCATTGTCACTCGCTTTCCGTGGACGCATCTGGTTTGCCATCAGGGTTCACAACCATCCGGTAACCACCAGAACCATAGTTGAGGCACTTGGACACGCGACTGATAGTCGTAGCGGAAGCGCCCGTGCTCTCCTGGATGTCGACATAGCTCACGCCAGCTGCCAGCAGGCGTGCGACCTGCAGACGCTGGGACATTTCGGTTATTTCGCGGGGTGTGCACAGGTCTTGAAGCAGGGCGTAGACATCATCTGCATCGTCTGTCCTGGCGAGCACGTTGAGAAGGTCCTCTACTGCCTTGGTCCTAATCCTGTCTTGCGCCACGAAATCACGCTCCTCGTCTCGCGTAGACACGCGAACAAACTTGTTGCCGGAACCCTATCCTACTACCCGCCCGCGACATCGCCAGCGCGAATTTACCACCGTTGCGAACAAGGCAGCGGCAGGAAGAACAGTGCGCGCAAGAATCAGAGCGCATCGGGGTCTTCCTTCTTGAGAATGAAATGGTATACGAGAAGAACCACCGCCATCACGACAAGCGCTACAACGGCAACGGCAACCACTTGCAAAAGCTCAAGAAATCTGAACGCGACAAAGAAGAACACCGCCGCGAGCACGATGATGGAGGCAATTGCCGGTTTCCGATAGTTCTTTTGCCCAGGTTCACATGTGACGATGTATCCCGCAGCACCCGTCGCACCCGCGCCCAGCCCAGAAAACCAACAAAGCGATGTGAGAAACACGCCAAGATAAGCGGACTGAAGCGTGAGGCTGTAGACGCAGGTACCCACCCCCATCGCACAGACCAGAACGGAGATGATGCGGCAGATAACTTGATGCGCTTT
>CADBRF010000058.1 GCA_902796975.1 uncultured Coriobacteriaceae bacterium | reverse complement strand
TCGAGTCCGCCGTAGCCGATGTCGTATGCCCAGCCGTCGCCACCGAAGATCCAGAAGCTCTTCTTGGTGAAGAAGCTCTTGTCCTCGAGGACCGCCTTGGCGGCTTCAGAGCCGTCAGCTTCGAGCGCCGCTACGAGCGCAGCCGCCGTAGTCTTGCTCGCCTCGGTATCGTTGCGTGCGTCAATCCAGGCCTGAGCAGCGTCTTTCAGCTCCTCAGATGCGCCTTCGGCTGCAATGAGCTCCTGCACTTCGGAGACAACACGGTTCTGCTCTGCCTGATAGCCGAGGTACATGCCCAAACCATGCTCTGCGTTGTCCTCGAACAGGGAATTGTTCCAAGCGGGGCCATGACCCTCGGCATTGGTGGTATAAGGGGCGGTTGCGCCAGGGTTGCCCCAGATGGAGGAACAGCCGGTTGCATTGGAGATGAACATGCGGTCGCCGCAGACCTGGGTGACGAGGCGCGCATACTGGGTCTCGGCACAGCCTGCGCAGGCGCCGGAGAACTCGAGAAGCGGCTGCTTGAACTGGCTTGCCTTGACATTGGTGATGCCGGCGACTTCTTGCTTCTCCGTGACGTTGGCCACGCAATAGTCGAAGACTTCCTGCTCTGCAAGCACCTCCTCCGTGGGAACCATGGTAAGGGCATCCTTGGGGCAGGCGTCAACGCAAAGCTGGCAGCCCATGCAATCGAGTGGGCTGATGGAAATCGCGAACTGGAGCCCAGCTTCCTTTGCCGCTTTGCCAGTGGCGGGCAGGGTATGCATGCCAGCGGGAGCGGATGCGAGCTCGTCGGCGTTCAGAGCAAAGGCACGAATAGCCGCGTGTGGGCAGGCAAAGGCGCAGTTGTTGCACTGGATGCAAAGGGAATCATCCCACTTGGGGGCGATGACAGAAACGCCGCGCTTCTCATAGGCAGAAGCGCCGAGCTCCCATTGACCGTCTGCATAGGGCATGAGCTTGGAGACCGGGACGGAGTAGCCATCCATGAGATCCACAGGCTGAAGGATATTCTTGACCTGCTTGACGAGAGCATCCGGGCCTTCGAGCGTCTCCTCAACAGGCTCATCGGTTGCGTCTTTCCAGCTCTCGGGAACATCAATCTTGACGTATGCCGTAGCACCGGCGTCGATTGCCTTGTGGTTGGCGTCGACGATTGCTTGGCCCTTCTTCATGTAGGAATGCGTTGCGGCATCCTTCATGTACTGGATGGCGTCTTCGGCGGGCAGGACGCCTGCAAGCGAGAAGAAGGCAGACTGGAGCGTGGTGTTCGTGCGCTTGCCCATTCCGACCTTGGCTGCCAGATCGATGGCGTCGATGGTGTAGAGCTGGACGTCGTTTTCGGCAATGTAGCGTTTGGTCTCGGCGTTGAGATGCTTCTCAAGCTCGTTGAAATCCCACTGGCAGTTGATGAGAAGGGTGCCGCCAGGCTTGACATCCTGGGCGATCTTGAATCCCTTCACGATATAGGCTGGGACATGGCAGGCGACGAAATCCGCCTTGGTGACGTAATAGGGGGACTTGATGGGGTGGTCGCCAAAACGCAGATGGCTGACCGTCACGCCACCCGTCTTCTTCGAATCGTATTGGAAGTATGCCTGAATGTACTTGTCGGTGTGGTCGCCGATGATCTTGATGGAGTTCTTGTTGGCACCAACTGTGCCATCGCCGCCAAGACCCCAGAATTTGCATTCGATGGTTCCGGGAGCAGACGTGCTCGGGCACTTGGAATCCTCGGGAAGAGAGAGGTTGGTGACGTCGTCGATAATGCCAACTGTGAACTCGCGAGCAGGCTCGGCCTTCTCGAGTTCCTTGAAGATAGCGAAGGCGCTGGAAGGAGGCGTGTCCTTCGAACCGAGACCATAACGGCCGCCCACGACCTTGATGTTATTGCGGCCGGCCTCGTAGAGAGCGGAGACAACGTCCTGATACAGGGGCTCGCCAATGCTGCCGGGCTCTTTGGTGCGATCCATGACGGCGATTTTCTCGACGGTCTCCGGGAGCACGTCGACGAAATGTTTGATGGAGAAGGGCCTGAACAGGCGGACCTTGACCAGGCCGACCTTTTCGCCGTGCGCATTGAGATAATCGATGACCTCCTCGAGCACATCGCAGAAGGAGCCCATGCAGACGACGACGCGGTCCGCATCGGGTGCGCCATAGTAATTGAACAGGCCGTAGTCGGTGCCGAGCTTCTCGTTGACCTTCTTCATATAGGATTCAACGATTTCAGGCAGCTCGTTATAGGCGGTATTAGTGGCCTCGCGGTGCTGGAAGAAGATGTCGTCGTTCTCGTGACTGCCACGTGCGTGCGGGTGATCAGGGTTCAAGGCATGAGCGCGGAACTCCTCGACAGCGCCCATGTCGACCATTTCGGCGAGGTCCTTGTAATCCCAGAGCGCCACCTTCTGGATTTCGTGGCTCGTGCGGAAGCCATCGAAGAAGTTAAGGAAGGGCGTACGGCCCTTGATAGCTGCAAGATGTGCAACTGCGGCAAGGTCCATTATCTCCTGAACATTAGTCTCGGCGAGCATGGCGAAGCCGGTTTGGCGGCAGGCCATGACATCGGAGTGATCGCCGAAGATGTTGAGGGCATGCGTTGCAACGCAACGAGCGCTCACGTGAAAGACACCGGGGAGGCGCTCCGCAGCGATCTTATACATGTTCGGAATCATGAGAAGCAGGCCCTGCGATGCAGTGTAGGTGCTGGTCAGAGCACCTGCGCAAAGAGAACCATGAACAGCTCCGGCAGCGCCGCCTTCGCTCTCCATCTCGATAACCTTAACTGGAGTGCCGAAGATGTTCTTCTTGCCATGGGCTGCCCACTGATCCACATAATCGGCCATAGGGCTCGAAGGTGTGATGGGGTAAATGGCAGCTACCTCGGTAAATGCGTACGACACATACGCCGCGGCGTTGTTGCCATCCATCGACTTGAATGTTCTGTCCATAATTCCCCTTCTCGTGACGAACGTCGTCAAAAGTTTTCTGCAAGCATGGGGTAAAAGTGCACCCCTAGCAGTGCGATGCCTATTCCACCAGCGCTTCTGCCTATGGGTCGCTTGCTGTAACAATATGGTAACGCATGATTACGGACGTGTGACAGTTCTTCAGAGGCGGCTCTTCGCAAAGGCGCATACAAAGCGGTTAAGGCAAGCGAGCAAGTATACTCCAGACAATGTCTACCGGTCTGATGCCCGCATATTGCCGAAGTAGATCCAGTCTTCAGTGGTTTATACTATTTCCTATGGAGAATTACGTTGTTCAAACGCTGAATGCGTCTACATGAATATGAAAAGCCCCGCATACGAAGCGATTGCCAAGCAAGCGGGGCTAGTAGGAAGTATATACAGAGTCGCTAGATATGCTCGAGAAGGTATCCCTCGCGGACACTGCATTTGTCGATAATCATGGAGTCTACGCCAGATGCGCGGAAGATCTCCTGAATAATGGCGCAGCCAGGTATCAGTGTGTGTACACGCTGGGCGCAGCACCGTAGCATGTCATGAGCAAACTGGCCGGGCTCTGTCTTGCAATAGTTGATGAGGGCTTCCACATCCGAGGCATGGAGGACGTTCGAGCGAATGCCTCCATTGAAGATGTCCCCAAAGACGCGGGCTGCGGCTCGAACTGACCCTCCCATTCCGAACAGCTCGGGTTCTCCCATGATGGGAAGCTCTGCCTCCGAGAGCGCGAGCCTGAATGAAGATCCAATGGCGTCAATCTCGTCGGCTGTCGGAATGACGACTCCAACAAACTGCCGGTACGAGTTAAGCGATCCCATGGGAATGCTTGCACCTGCTGATTTGCCATCCTCAAGGAGGCAGGTGATTTCCGTCGAGCCTCCTCCGACGTCGATAAGAGCGCCCGTGTCGATATTCATAGCAGTCCGAGCCCCCTCAAGGCCCAGACGTGCCTCGGCTTCACCTGAAATGACATCGACTTTTGCACCAGTGAGCTCTTCGATTTGCTTAATCGCCTCCTCGGAATTGACGCAATTCCTCAGAGCGGCAGTTGCGAAGACGAACACCTTGTCAGGTTGAACGACTTGCGCTCTCCTTACTTGGCGGCGAATCGATTTTGCAGCGGTCTCAATACCTGCTTGAGACATCGTTCCAGGTGCAGAGCCGTCGATAGAAAAACCGCCCGATGGGGGATCCACGAACGCAGAAAGCCCTACCGACTCTTTGACGTCGAGAATCTTCCGAAGCCTGGCGTTACGTGCCGGCTTTTTCTTGGGGAGATCGTACGCGCAGAGCCGGACGGTGTTGGATCCCACATCGATGACAGCATACCTAGACAAAACACATACCCTTACGGCTGGGGAACAATAATCGTCGGAACTGCGACTTTGACGAGAACAGAGTGGGTGAGGGAACCAAAGACCATTCTACCGAGTGCTGAACGAGAGTGTGTGCCCATGACGAGGACGCTATGGTGGAGGCTCTCGATGACGATAGTCTTGGAAGGATCGGATCCCTCAATGGATTCTCCCGTGATCTCAAGGTCGGGGAAATCGTTCTTCAAGGTCTTCACGATGCCGTCAAGCCGCTGCTGGAACTGGGCACCAACAGGGTCGATACCGCCTGCCATGAGCTCTGCCGGGCGGGTGAGGTAGCTGGGGAGGCCCCAGGCGGACACGAGCTTGAGGGCATACCCACGTGCCTGAGCGTACTGTGCAGCCCAGATGATGGCAGAGTCGCTGGAATCATCGGATGCGACGGCAACCATGATGCTCTTGGGACTTGTGCCCTTCTCCCAGTCCGATGGAACGACGACGGTCGGGACTGTCGTGGAGATGGAGACACGGAGACCGGTTGCACCAGAGCTCGTGCGCTCGTCAAGCTTGGAGTTGTGGTGCGTTCCGAGAACGATGGCATCGTGCTTGTCCGCCTCGCTCACGAGGCAGTCGATGACGCGACCCTGCATGGGGAGTAGGGTCACCTTTAGTTCGGGATACTGAGCGAGGATGAAGTCGCGTGCCTTGTCGAGCGTGGCACACACAGCATCCTGCAGACGCTTGGAATCGACGCCAGCGGTTTTAGCGAAATCGGAATCACCAACGCAGAGGAGCGTGAGGTCTGCCTCGACGTTTTCGGCGTAATGCGCTGCCCAGGCGAGTGCTTTCTCACCGCGGGCGCTGCCATCAATACCAACCAGAAGATGTTTCACGAACTGGTCCTTTCTCATGAATCTGATACGTTCTCAGGCAGGAAACCGGAATCGAGCTTTCCTGCCTCGCGAGATAATTAGTGGAAGATTGGGATAATCAAATACAGTGCGAACAGAACGATGAGGATGCACAAGCCAAAGCAGACATACCCTGCTGCCTTCTTTCCGCCATTAACGGGGCCCTCCTGGTCTGCGTCGCCAGTCACGAGGCGAAGACCCGTGGCGTAGAGAAAGCCAAGGCAGCTGGCAACGAGAACTGCGATGACAAGTACCAGGAGAAAATTCATTACTTGCATATTGGACGCTCCTTAAGCTGCGACAGCTTCGTTAGTGGGATTGAGGACAACTTCCTTGCCATCGTTGACGTTGTTGGAGTTGACCGGGTTGCGCCTAGAGAGGCGGAAGATGATAAACGCTGTGATAACGAAGAGGATGGCAACCAAGAAGGTACCGTAGATGCTTGTCTTAGCGATTGCGCAGGCAATAGCGCCAACGACACCAGCAGCGGGGAAGGTGACAAGCCAGGCAATAACCATCTTGACTGCGACCTTCCAGTTGACGGGGTCGCCTTTCTTTCCAAGGCCGGAGCCGATGATGGAGCCGGTGCAGACCTGGGTGGTGGAAAGAGCGAAGCCGAGGTGAGAGGAGACGAGAATCGTGGTCGCGGATGATGCCTCAGCGGCAAAGCCCTGAGGAGTGGAGATTTCGGTCAGACCCTTGCCGAGCGTACGGATGACGCGCCAG
>CADBRF010000057.1 GCA_902796975.1 uncultured Coriobacteriaceae bacterium | reverse complement strand
GCGAAGATCTTGACACCCATTTCGCCCAGCACTGCCCGCAGGTAAACCCACAGGTCAATGCCGTAATGAACAGCGAAGATTACCGGCAGGCATTCGAAGATGAGAAAGAAGCCGCCCATGGCGAAGGTGACGATGAGCGACTGCCAGAAATCCAGGTACGACGCCGTCAACGCGCCTTGCGAATAACACCAGGTCGCGATGGCAAAACCGCTTGTAACGAGGAGAATGTCCCAGAAGCCGTACTGGCGCTCGCTCTTCTTGACCGGCACGAGCCCGAAAATCGTTTCCTGCTGAACGTAGTCAGCCATTGATTGTTTAGCCATATCCGGACCCCCTAGAGAAACTCGCCGAGCACGAGCAGGATGATGCTGATTGTGGGAATGAGCGCAATCGCTACCCAATCCACCTTTGTCAAAGCCGCTGGAAACTCATACGACGGGTCTTCCATGAGCGCAATACGCTCCTGGACTTCCTCGTTCAGCTCGCTTTCAAAAGATTTGCTGTCCATGTGGTCGCTCCATTTGAACGTTCCGTACGCAATTCACGTGTACCTAGCATTGTTTGAATGTAAAATATTCAAAAACTTCTGAAATGTCTGTAAATTTGAATGGGTTTTATGATGAACGATTCAATTTCATACGTGGAATTCAATATTTTGAATTCGACCCGTCTTAAAGATGCGGTGGCTCTTGCGCAAGCTGGAGATGATGTTCTGGCCGGGCTGCAGGAAAAGGGGCTCCTCTCCGGCGACCTCTGCATAACCGAGGCAGGTCTCAGGGCACTTGCCCCCTATCGCGTTGACAATGCGGTCATCATGGCAGGCGGTCTGGCATCAAGACTGGCGCCCCTCTCCTACGAGCACCCCAAAGGCCTGCAGGTGGTTCATGGCGAGGTGCTCATCGAGCGGCAGATCAAGCAGCTCCAAGAAGCAGGCATCTCCGATATCACGCTCGTTGTGGGCTACAGGAAGGAGGAGTTCTCCTACCTCGAAGACCTCCTGGGCGTGAAGACCGTTGTTAACGAGGACTTCGCCCGCCGGGACACAAGCTCCGCCATCAGGTGCGTGGAGAGCATTCTGGCCAACACCTACATATGCTCAGCGGATTCCTATTTTGCGCGCAACCCCTTTGACCTGTACGTATACAGCTCCTATTGTTCGGCAATGTACGTGAGGGGTGATACGCCTGCTTTCTGCCTGCATACGATGGGTGCCAGCAACCGGGTGAGCAGGGTCACCCGGGGCGGCCGCAACGCATGGACGATGCTGGGGAATGCCTTTTGGAGCCGGGATTTCTCCGCAAAGTTCCGCGAGATTCTCAATGCGGAATACGATCTTCCCGAAACCGCCTCGAAGTCCTGGGAGAAGATCTATAGCGAGCATGCGGGCGAGCTGCCCATGTTGATGCGCCGGTTCCGCCATGACGAGCTCTGGGTTTTCGACTCGCTCGAAGAGCTCTCCAAGTTCGACCCCGAGTTCATGGAAAATGTCGGTTCCGAAGTGATCGACGACATTTGCGCGGTGCTCATGTGCCAGCGTTCCGAAATACATGGCATCAAGCCCCTCACGGCCGGCCTCACAAACGTTTCCTTCCGCTTCACAGTTGGCGACACCTCCTATGTCTACCGGCACCCCGGGGAGGGCACCGAGGAAATCATCGAGCGGCATGGTGAGGCGTTTTCCGAGGCAGTGGCCAAGAAAATCGGGCTGGATACGACCTTCGTCTACGAGGACATCAATGCGGGTTGGAAAATCACCCGCTATATCGAAAACGCGCGCGACCTCGACTACCACAACCCAGCGGATGTGGAACAGGCGATGGCCCTATTGCGGAAGCTGCACGAATCAGGATACGTTTCGCACTGGAAGTTCGACCTCCACGATGAAATCACTCGTGTGGCGAGCCTTCTGCGAGAAGAGGATATTGCCCAGTTTTCGGACTATGCCGAACTGGCTGACATGGCCGAGCAGCTTTACACGCTGGCGCAGGAAGACGGCGTAGTGCCCGTGCTCTGCCACAACGACTACTACTATCCGAATTTCCTCGTGACCGAAGACAGCATGGATGTCATCGACTGGGAGTATTCCGGGATGTCGGATTACGCGAGCGACCTCGGCGTTTTCATCTGCTGCAGCGACTACACCTACGAGCAGGCACTTGACGTGCTGAAGCTCTATTTCCAGCGCGACCTGAGCGGCGAAGAGCTCTTCCACTGCCTGGCGTATGTCTCCCTTGCAAGCTTCTACTGGTTTAACTGGGCGCTCTACAAAACAGCGTGTGGCAATGTCATCGGCGAATTCCTGCAAATCTGGCACGACTATGCCAAGTTATATGGCAAGCGCGCCCTCGATGTGAAAGCAGCAATGCGCTAACCCAGCGCCCCATGACAATTACCTCGTAGATGATTGTCGTGCTACTGAATTGCATAGCACTCACACAACAATCGTCTACGAGGCAATTGTCATGTTTCGTATATGCAATAGGTATTTGCATGCGCACAGCCTCAGTTAGAAAATACAGAATAAGAACCAGTCTCCCCGCTTAATGCCTCAGAGAGAGGATGCTTCAGACATGATCTACAAGGACTTCAACGGCCTCAGCCTTTCCATGCTCGGCATGGGGACCATGCGTCTACCCGTCATCGATGGAGAAGACGCCCGCATCGACGTCCCCACCGCTCTCGATATGTACGATTATGCCTATAAGCAGGGCGTGAACTACTTCGATACCGCCTGGGGCTACCACGGCGGAAACTCAGAGATCGTCACCGGCAAGGCACTCGCCCGCTACCCACGCAACAGCTTCTACGTGGCAACCAAATTTCCCGGCTACGATGTAAAAAACTTCGGCAAGCATGAGGAGATTTTCGCCACCCAGCTCGAGCGTTTGCAGATGGACTACGTGGACTTCTACCTCCTACACAACGTCTGCGAAGTCAACATCGATAAATACCTCGACGAGGAGACCTATCACACCGAGAGCTACTTCATAGAGCAGAAAAAGGCTGGCAAAATCAAGCATCTCGGTTTTTCCGTGCATGGCACTTGGGACACCTTCATCCGCTTCATGGACCGCTTTGGCGAGGATATGGAGTTCTGCCAAATCGAGCTCAATTACCTGGACTGGGAGTTTCAGGATGCCAAGCGCAAGGTGGAATACTGCAACGCGCATAACATCCCCGTCATCGTCATGGAACCCTTGCGAGGCGGGCACCTCTGCAAGCTGAGCGATGCTCAAGAAACCGCATTGCAGCAGCTCAGGCCCGGCATCACTCCAACAGAGTGGGCTTTCCGCTGGCTCCAGACCATTCCGGGCGTAACCGTGGTGCTCTCCGGCATGAGCAACCCGGTGCAGACCGAGGAAAACATCAAGACCTTCCAGACGAAAGAGCCTCTCAACGCAGAGGAGATGGCGGCAATTGAGCAGATTGCCCATGAGATGGCAACCGCGAAAGGCCTGCCCTGCACCGCCTGTCACTACTGCGTGAGCCATTGCCCCATGGAGTTGGACATCCCCTACCTCATCGGACTCTACAACGAGCATCTCTCCAAGGAAGAGGGCGGCTTCATCGCGCCGATGGCCCTGGCGGCACTGCCCGAGGACAAGCGTCCGAGCGCCTGCATCGCTTGCGGAGCTTGCCACGATGTCTGCCCGCAGACGCTGGAGATACCGGAGTTCCTCGCCGAGTTCGCTGAGAACGTCGAGCGCTAAACCAACGCATGCTCCTCGGGGCATGGTGCACCTCCCACTACGAGAGCCAAAGTACATCTTGCCCACAATCGATGACACGGTACAACGCCTCGGCCCGAACAAATGCGTGTTGGGGCGTTTTTATACGTAGCAACTGCACTTTTAAAGCCTTTTTTGCCGCATTTTTCAAGTCACGGCAAATAATTGACTAAATGTGCATCTATTTAAAAAACCCTTTGTAGAGGGATGCCGGGAATGACAATTTTCCAGCTCATTCTGCTGTGAAAAGCGTC
>CADBRF010000056.1 GCA_902796975.1 uncultured Coriobacteriaceae bacterium | reverse complement strand
GCCCTTGAGTACATCGGCGATGACGAGCTGGTGGAGGTCACGCCCAAGTCCATCCGCCTACGCAAGCGCACGCTCGACAAGATCGGCCGCAAGAAAGAGCGCGCCCGCGCACTTGGCCTGAGCAAGGAGAAGTAGATTTTCGCGCGTCGGCACTAGATAAGGTTCTCCGCTTACAGCTGCCTATCCCTTGATGGGATGGGCAGCTGTTTCTTTGAGCGCAAAGCGCAGGAGATTTCCGACGCTGAATTGGCGTCCGCTTTTCTTTCGGAGCATCATACGTGACGGCCTGTCTGCCCGCTCATAGTCTCGCGTTATCATCCCTGTTGTCTTTAAGGTAGAATAAGGCAGTTTAGTAGCTAAAACGGAGCAGTATCGTTCTTGAATTCGAGGAGGGCCTGATGGCCGAACTCATTGATCATGTGGAAGCGCTGGCAGATAACATTGGCCCGCGTTCTGTCAGCACAGAAGAAGAGCGTCAGGCATCTATGTACGTGGCGCAGGAGCTCACCAACGACGAGCTCGATGTAAGCGTTGACGAATTCTCAACCCCCACCGGCACGCGTTGGCCTTATGCGGTCGCGTTTGGCTGCATGATTGCCGGTACCATATTCTCTGGCCTGGGCAAGTTCTTCAGCTATCTCGCCGGGCCGCTCATGTTCCTCGGTTTCCTCTTTGTGGCGGCTGGTTTTGCCATCTATTACACCGAGCACAACAATCGCTCGTTCCTGGCTAGTCGCCGCATGAATGGCATTTCCCAGAACGTTGTGGCAAAGTATGTCCCCTCAAGCGTTGCGCGTGAGCGTCATCGCCGCAAGGTCGTCGTGGTCGCGCATGTCGACACGGTGCGCTCTCAGCTCGAGGCTTCTCCTAGCATCGTGAACTATCTGCCGCTGCTTTTGAAAATCCTGTATTACGTGATGATTGGCCTAGGTGTAGTGCTCATCGTTCGCATTCTTCCGCTTCCCTGGCCGGATTCGGTTGATTTTGCGCTCTGGGTCATTTCTCTCATCGCCTGTGTCGTTCCGCTAGCGGGCCTCGTCTGCATCATTGCCAGCCGGTTCACGCCCTATGTGGCCGGCGGCAATGACAACGCGTCGGCACTGGCGGTGCTCTTGGGCGTGGCTAAGCGCGTGCTCGATCCTGAAGAGCGTGAGCGTTTCATGAAGGAGCGCTCCGCTGCCGCAACTGAACAGCCTGAGGTCCCGGTCGAAACCCTCGCTTCCACCACGGGCTCCTTTGCACCGGTGTCCGCAGAAGGCGAGACAGCTGCCGACAAGACTCAGGTTCTGAACCCGGAAGAAATCGCTGAGGCTGTCCCTGTCGTACACGACGCTGCCGCAGCAGAAGAAGCTGGAGTTGTTCCCGAAGGCGCCGAGGTCATCTACGAAACCGTTCCTGCTGGCAAGCCCGCTGAGACAGTTGCCGCCCAGGACGATGCTCCTACGATTGATCCGTCTGCAACAGTCGCCATGCCTCCCGTTGTCTCAGAAGAGGCGGAGGCTGTTCCAGAAGTCTCCGAGGCGGTTCCGGCAGAGCCCGTTTCTGGAACCGTGGCAGTTGTAGAGCCCGCTGCTGAGGAAGAAGTTGCCAAGCCCGAACCTGCTGTCTTTGAGACCGCAGAAGAGGCTAAGCCAGCCCCTGCCCCAGAGCCTGAGCCCGAAGTTGACCACGAAGCAATTCGCTCCCAATACGCCGCCGCAGCTCGCGAGCGCGTCTCCAGACAGGCTGCTGCCGTCCGCGCCCAGCGCGTCGCTTCTCGCGCTGCAGCGCCTGCCGTCAAAAAAGACGCTTCCATGCCTTCCTGGTACACCACTGCTCGTGCCCGCGCTGCACGCGAGATCGAGCAGGAGGAGAAAGAGGCGAGCGCGGAGACATCCTATCGCTCCCGTTACGCCGATATGCCCCTGCCCGACCAGCGCATTCAGGCAGAAGAGCCAGCGCTCGAGGCAGAACCCGTGGAAGCCGCTGTCGCCCAGCCAGTTGAAGAGTCTGCTGCCACGCAGATTGTGGCGGATTCTGTCGCCTCCGAAACCGCGCCCATTGCCGAGCCTGTTTCCGCTCCAGAGCCTGTTGCGGTGATTGAGCCTGCTAGCGTCGAGCCTGAGCCCGAAGTCGCAGTGTCCGAACCTGTGGCAGCCGAATCTGTGGTTGCTTCTGCCCAGGCTCCCGAGTCTGCTGCCCCGGAGCCTCTTGCCATTCCTGGCATCGACATGGGCGAAGGCATCGCGGAAGTCGAACTGGATGAGCTCGAGGAACCTGTCGAGGCTGCGACGCCCGAGCCGGAGCAGGCTGCTGAGGCAGCACCGGTCGAAGAGGAGGTCGAAGCTTTCGTCTTTGACATTCCAGACGATGAAATTGCTGATATTTCTCCGGATCTTTCGGGTATGTTCACACCTGTCGAGCATGTGGATGAGACAACAGCTTCGAGCCTGACCACCCGTATCCCATCCATTGGCAATTCCGCCGACGAAGGCAACGCCGCCCGTCGCGAGACAACGCTGGAAGAGGAGTCTGAAGTTGAGTCCGAGTCCGAGGTGGATGCAGAACTCGAGGCAAAGCAGGCTGCTCACAGAGAAGAGCTCAATGCGCTTCTCGAGTCGCTCCCGGAGGCTATGCCCGCATCCGATTTTGCGGAGGAAGAGGCTGTTGAGACAGCTCCCGAAGCAGTGCCTGCTCCAGAGGCAGAGGAATCTCCGGTGGAGAAGACCGCGCGTGCTCCGAAACCGAAGATTGATCGCCGCAAGCCCACTGCCCGCCGTGTTTCCGAGGACTTCAAGCCCACTGCCGAGCGCGAGGGCCGCGAGGACCGCGCTCTGAGCCAGCTCCGCCAGAAAGCTGCAGTGAACTCCGATTACTACGATACGCCGCAGGCGGGCGCCCGTTCCGGTTTCGCAGGCGACGACTTGAACGCGACGACGGTGTTCCAGCCCGCAACGTCCACTAATACCTCCTCGTTCCCGGCTCTCACGGGCTCGTTCCCCGCGCTGAGCGGCAAGATTCCTGTCATCTCTGATTCCGATTTCGGCACGCCTGGCGCGCCAGCCGAGGAAGACCTCTCCGCAGATGACTTCAGCCAGTTCAGCCCTGCTGCGAACGGGTCTATCGACATCCCCGAGTCCCGTTTCCATAACGCGATCGACAAAGCGGGTGGGCTTTTTGGCAAGCTCCGCCACCATCGCAAGAACGAAGACCGCGATGATTTTGGCGATGTCGAGAACTGGGATGAGGACGACGATACGGGTTGGAAGGGCGGCGGCTACTTCTCGGATGGCATTGGAGATGCCGCACGTGAACGCGCCGCAGAGATTCGTCGTTCTGTTATCGAGATGACCGAGAACGACCTTCTCGACAAGGAAGTCTGGTTCGTTGCCCTTGGCGCTTCCAACTCCAGCGAACAGGGCATGAAGAACTTCCTTGACCTCCATGGGTCCGAACTCCGCGGTGCCCTCATTATCAACCTCGAGGCTGTTGGTGCGGGCGATATCCACTTCGTGGATTACGAGGGCAAGGGCAAGCCGCATCGCGCGGACCGCCGTCTCCAGACGCTCGTGCGCAAGGCTTCTAAGGAGGTCGCTGGAACCGAAATGAAGCCCAAGCGCCTCGATTGGCGCAACACCGATGCAACGCCTGCAATGCGCGCCGGCGCCCGCGCGGTGACCATTATGGGCTTCGACGGAGAGGCGCCTGTTGGCTGGCATTGGAACACAGACACCTCTGCTGTCGTCGAGGAGGAGAATCTCGACTATGTGGCAGACGTTGTGCTCCGTATGATCGAGAATTCGTAGGTAGCCAAGCCGCGATTCTGCGAGCTTGAGAATAAAGGTGGTACCATGTCGAATCCGCAGATTAAGCGAGCAATTATCTCGCTCACTGACAAGACGGGCATAGAGGATTTCGCCCGTACGCTGGTGGATGAGTTTCATGTGGAAATCATCAGTACCGGCGGTACTGCTCGCGTTTTGGAAGATGCTGGTATCCCCGTCACTCCTAT
>CADBRF010000055.1 GCA_902796975.1 uncultured Coriobacteriaceae bacterium | reverse complement strand
TTGAAACCTGCGGGCAGGAGAGGTGAAGCGGACAAGCTGCCGAGAAAAGCCCGGTATGGCGCTACCGGTTGCGCGCCTTGAATTCGCGCTGGATATCGCGCTGGGCATCGCGCTCGGCGATTGCGGCACGCTTGTCGTAAAGCTTCTTGCCCTTGCACAGCCCAATCTCCACCTTGACGCGGCCGTTCTCGTCGAAGTACATGGAGAGCGGAACGAGGGCGTAGCCCTTCTCCTTGACGCGTTGCCCCAGCTGGAGGATTTCCTTCTTGTGGAGCAGGAGCTTGCGCCGGCGCTCTGGGCTGGCGTTGTAGATGGTCCCGTGGCTGTAAGGCGCGATGTGAACGCCGTCGAGCCAGGCTTCGCCATTGCGGATGGTCACGTAGCAATCCCGCAGCTGGCAGGAGTTTTCGCGGAGGGAGCAGACCTCCGTTCCCGTGAGGACAATGCCGCACTCATAGCGCTCCTCGACAAAGTAATCATGCTGGGCTTTTCTGTTTTTGCTGATGTCCTTGCGTTCCTTTTTCAAGAGGCTCCTCCTCCCTGTTTCTGCAGGAAAACATACATGTTTACATTTCAAGCCTTGTTATTTTACCCTTCCCGTTTATCATGAAAAAGGAACCTACTGTTTGTTTCCTATTTGTTTAAAAGGGCTTATCTGCTGTAAAGAAGATATAGTGACAGATAAGTCAAACACCTACTGGCTTCATGTTGGGGGACATGGCCGTGTGGGGAGGACGAAAGATGGAGGTTTGTATGGCAGATTCGTTAATCGAGTCACTAGAGTCGCGCGGTCTCACGCGACGTGCATTCCTCGCTTTCTGCGGTTCGGTTGCTGCTGCAATCGGCGTTGAAGGCGTCACGGGTGCAAAAGTGGCCGAGGCTCTTGAGGACAACGCCCTCATCGGAGCTAACGGCGGTCTGGGCAACAAGGCCCTGGCCCCCGTCATCTGGATGGAGCTTGGTTCCTGCACTGGCTGCACGGAATCCTTCGCCCAGGTCGATGACCCCGATCCCGCAACGTTGCTTCTCGAGTACCTCGCTCTCAACTACTCCGAGACTCTGTCCGCCGCCGCTGGTTACTCTCTTGAAGAGGCGCGCGAGCAGACCATTAAATCCGCTGCTGGCAAGTACGTCTTCGTTGTCGAGGGCGCAGTCATGACCGGCTGGGATGGCGATGCGCTTCGCATCGCGGGCGAGCGCACCTGCGCCGCTGGTGATAGCCCCCTTATCACTACCGCGAAGAACGCTGCTGTCGTCATTGCCGCTGGTTCCTGCGCAGTCGATGGTGGCGTTGTTGCCGCTTGGCCTAACCCTGCAGGCGCTGAGGGCATCCAGAAGTACCTCAAGGACAATGGCGTCACGACCCCGGTCGTCAACGTCCCGTCCTGCCCTGTCAACTGCACCACGCTCGTCGCGATCATCGTGCAGTACCTGCTGCTGGGCGTCGATTCCATCGTGAACGACCTCAACAGCCTCAACATGATGAACACTCACTACGGTGAGACGATTCATGACAACTGCCAGCGTCGTGGTCACTTCGAAAATGGCGAATTCGTCTACGAGTTCGGCAGCGAAGAAGAGGCAAAGGGCTACTGCCTGTATCCCATGGGATGCAAGGGCCCGACCACCAAGGCAAGCTGCTCTATCACCCGCTGGAACCGTCGCGCCAGCTGGTGCGTCGATGCCGGTGCTCCCTGCATCGGCTGCGTCAACGCAGACCCGCGCGTCTCGCGCCGCAACTGGGTTGATGTCGATGCTCCGTTCCTGGGCCGTCTCAAGAAGATCCGTATCGGCAAGCACTTCTTCGAGCCCACTTCCGTGGCTGTTACCGTCTCCGCCGTCATCGGCGCTGCACTCGTCATCCACGGCTTTGGCATGAAGGCCGCTGGCCGCACGAAGGGTGGTGCTCCGTTCGAGAAGGAGCGCGCATGGGACGCAAAGCATAAGGCCGCTGCAGCTGTGGCTGCTCCCGCTTCCGACTCGGCAGCTGCCGAGAAAGAGCCGGTCGAAGACCAGGCGAAGGGAGAGTAATTCATGGCTAAGCATTCCATCATCGACCCGGTAGACCGTATCGAGGGTCATCTCCGCATTGAGATGGAAGTCGAGGACGGCAAGGTCTCGGAGGCTTGGGTCTCCGGTGGCCTCTTCCGCGGCTTCGAGCTCATCATCCAGGGCCGCGAGCCCTATGACGCGGCACAGATTGCACAGCGCGTGTGCGGTGTCTGCCCCGTCTCCCACTGCCACACCTCCTGCTATGCAGCAGAGGGCGCATATGGCATCCAGATTCCCGCTGGCGCTCGCATCGTCCGCAACCTCGTTGAGGGCGCGCAGTTCATGCACAGCCACATCCTGTGGTTCTATCAGCTCAGCGCTCTTGACTACGTCAACCCGCTCAACGCTGTAGACGCAGACCCCGCTGAAGCGTACAAGGTTGCCCAACAGCTCGGTATGGGCATGGCAGACTTCGAGCAGGTCCACGACCGCCTCGTCAAATTCGCCGAGAACGGCCAGTACTCCTGGCTGTCTGGCGGCTGGTTCATGGAGGGTCAGGCTCCCGAGGCCTACAAGCTTCCGCCTGAGGTCGACCTCATCGCCACGGCTCACTACATCGAGGCTATCAATATGCAGGCAACTGCAGACGAGATTGCCGCTATCATCGGTGGCAAGATGCCTCATATCATGACATCCATCCCCGGTGGCACGTCCTTCGTTCCGAGCGTTCTCAAGATCGAGGACATCCTCTTCCGTGCGACCACACTCCACAACTGGGTCGTCAACACCATGATCCCCGACGCCATCGCCATCGCGAGCGTCTACCTGAACGACGTCGTGGGCATCGGCAACAACAAGCATGGCAATTTCCTGGCTTAT
>CADBRF010000054.1 GCA_902796975.1 uncultured Coriobacteriaceae bacterium | reverse complement strand
ATGCAGGGAAAGCGTGCCTTTGATGATATACGGATCCTCAGGGAGGGAGATATCGTTCTCATCCGTTCGATGGGCGAGGTCCTCGCCTATAGCGTGACTGGTTCGGTCACGATTCATCAGGACAACACGGAACAATGGGAAAAAGAGATTTCCATTCAGCCTGGAGAGGACGAGCTCACGCTCGTGACCTGTACGCCTTATGGTGTCAACGACCACCGTCTGATAGTGCACGCTACACGAACGGAATACACGGGTTCAGAAATGGAGAACATTCCCGTCACGGCTTATCTGAACCCTCGTTATCTGCTCCTTTTCGCCGTGCTCATCGTTGTCTTGGTGAGCATTGGCACACATTTGTGGCGAGCGCGAAAGGGGCGTTCAGCGTAGCCGGAAGATTCCGAACCTCGGAATAGCTAGTGCTTCAATGCCAGTTTATCGAGGAACCCCTTGCGTTCTCGACTGAGCAGAGGTTGCCCTGCAAGAACTCTGTAGGGCAAATCATTCGTATACCGGTAGAGCATGAGCCAGGCTACAAAGAGAAAAATCAGGGAACCGACGACAAAACCCGCCATGTAATTCTGCGGAGGAAGATAAAGCGATAAAACGGAGAGCGCGGTTGTGGCGAGGGCGAATGCTCCCACAGCGATTGCGGCCCCCCTGTTCTCGCTGAAATACAGGCACATGAGAGTAAGCACATTCGCAATTGCATAGGCGCAATAGCCAACGCAGAGCAGAATAAACGTGGTCTGCATGGAGGGTGTAAAGCTAAGGGGAAGCGCCTCGAGGATTGCGGCGCCTAGAGAGATCATGAGAGCTGTAGTCAGCAACTGCTTGAAAGCGACGTCGCCAAGTTCACGCTCGAGAATGCTCAGCATATTTGCCTGCTGCGCATCTATCTCGGCAAGGGAACCATCTGTGTTGAGAAGTTCAAAGTTTTTTCTGTAGGCAGGATAGAAGTTCACTTCTGTAGAGACGACGAAGGTAACCTGGGTGACGAGTACTGAGAGATAGGCGAAGAACGCCGCAGTGTCACGCGCGGGACATGCGTAGTAGAGATAGGCGACTTCTGTGCCCTGTGGACCAAGCCAGGATATGACGATATAGGAAAAAAGCCCAACATAGCTGCCCACGCCAACGATGATGAGGCTTCTGTGCATTGAAAGCCAGTGCAACCAGAGCAGGTAATGCTCATGCGCGTGGGGAAAATAACGGTAGAGCAGGAGGATGGAAATTATGACCATGACGCCATAGCCCAGTACAATTGCTCCCATGAAGATTTCAAGCGCTGGCTCGAAATACGCGCAGAGGAGCATGCTTGCGAGCACTGATGTTGCAATGGCAAGCAAGTAGCCTACGAGTATGCTCTTGAAGTCCCGTATCGCGGTCAGGTAATTTGTCGTCATCCAAACGACGATCAGCTCACAGAACAGTATGACATTGAAGATTACGAGCGTGAGGCTCTGGCCAGTCGCCAGCTGGAAGGTAAGCGAAAGCACAAAGCTAATGGGAAGCAAAACAGCCAAAGATCCCTCAAACGAAGGCAGGATGAGGTCATGCCGTTTCTCGTAAAGCATATCGGCAATGTATCGCGTAATGGGCATGGCAACAATGCCTGTCAGCACTAGTGACCCTAAGAGCGCATAGGTGAATATGCAGATGAGCAGCGTTCTATGTTGAAAGTCAAGCCCCATCATGGTGCCCAAGATTTGGACGACGGCAATAAAGGTTATTCCAAGGAGCATGGGGCCTGTCACAATCGTGGCAGTGTAGGTATACGCACGCAGCTTGCTGACAATGCCCTTTTCATCGAAGAGCTTCTTCAGCTCAAAACCTATTCCGGCCATGCCCTAGTCCTCCTCTCCGACATCGTGGCTTCCTAGCGAGCGGGGGCTTTCGCTCTCGAGCATCTTCATGGTCTCGTCATAGACGAGCCTGTAGTGATCCATCATGATATCGGTTCGATAGAAGGAGCTCACGCGTTTTTGGCCAACAAGACCCATCTGCCTGCGTAGACCGGTGTTTGAGCATAGGGTGTCCATGGCATCGGCGAGGGCGATGCGGTCCATAGGCGCCACGCAGATGCCAGCAGGACCCAGATTATCTCCACTCGCCCCTTGAACAAGTTCGCGACAGGAACCGACATCGGTGCATACCACGGGACGTGCCGCTGCCATGGACTCCAAAAGGCAGAGCGGTTGTCCCTCCGAGATGCTTGAGAGGATCGTGAAATCGAATTTCTCCATGAACTCGAGGGTATTCTGGTGGCCATCGAAAAACAGGTTGCGAAGACCGAGGTCCGCCACGAGCTGATGGCATTCATGAGCATATTCCTCGTCATCGGTATCTCCGAGAATATGCAACTCAACGCCATGTGCTCCATATCGTTTCGTCAGCTCGTAAAAGGCGTAGATCATGGTCTTTACGTCTTTGATGCGAGCCAGACGAATGGCTGCGCCGATGACGATCTTTCCCCTTGGCGTTTTCTCGGGGACTTGCGCAAAAGCGTTGTAATCAACACCATTTCGAATGACCTGACACTTGTCCGGAGGAGCGCCGAGTTCGATTTGAATTGCGCGCGCTGAGTCGAACAGGCTCGTGATAACCGTCGAATTTTCGTAGCAGAAATTCGAGAGCATGTAGAAAAACTGTATCCATCTGCGTTTGAAGACAGACTCGACCCAGTCGGCTCGAATGAGCTCCTCCTCACGTTCACGGCTATAGATGCCGTGTTCGGTCAGGACGAGCGGTTTCCCGGTGACTACGTGCGCCATCGCTCCGAGCATGCCGCCATAACCAGTGCACACAGTGTGGTACATGTCAGCCTCGGGAATGTCCTGCCCAAGCAGATAGAACACGGGGAGCAGCATAGACCGTGATGTGTGAAAGGTTTTCGAAAAGGGGAGATGAGGTTATTTCTCTCTGCAGAGTTTGGTGACCATCTCGAAGAAGACCCTGCTCATGAGCACGTCTTGAGAGTTTGCACCAGATTGAAAGAGGTCTATGAGCGTCCTCCAATCGGGGTTGTCGCCCATGAAGAGGTGACCCAATGCGTTAGCCTGAGTATCAGGGAGAGTTATGGCTCTGCTTCTTCGGTCAGCCATGTGAAGCAGTGGGGAATCGAGAAACACTTCGTGTATTTCAACGATATTGCTCGGAAGCTCATAGACGAAATTGCCCCTGTCCCTTTCGTGCGCTCCAATGACCCAGAGTACGAATTCATGGTCAGGCTGGTTCTTGATAAAGTTCTGCGTCCAGGACGACACGCCACCATGCACATACGGGTAGCTACCTTCGAGAATGAGACAGACCTTCATTTCGCCTCCGTCTGAATGGTGATGCTGGCGGAAGAGGCTTGAAGGAGGTACAGGGAATCGTTCAGCTGAGTGAGTGACCCGCCAGAGACCTGTCCAGGCTTGACGTCGTTGAACCTGACGAAGAAGGATGCGTAGTCCTGAAACCCGTCAAGCTCTATATCGATCTCTGATGTTTTGGTCGTCATATGGGGCGTGACGGATGCATAGCGCTGCACAGCACCAACCATCCCTGATGCAGTCAGATGACTGATATCTGGGGCCGTTTCATCGACCCAAGTCATGTAGGAATCGAGTGAATCCCTCATCTGCTCCCAACCCGCATCGGCACCGCGGCTGGCATCCAGGATGTCGTCGGGATGGATGAAGTGGGAGTTCACATAGTGCATGTTGAGTTCCGAATAGGCAAGGAAGAGGTCATCTGCTGAAATAAACTCTCCTGACGTGATTCGGGGAACCTCGACGATGCCATCTGGCGAGACTGTAAATTCCTGGGCGTAAGCATGGCTGTAGGCACCTGTGCCCTGCGTATAAACGCTGGCAATCGCCCTGATCCCATCGGTGTCGGCGACTACTTCGCGGCCTTCCTTGGAGAGAATGTTCGATGGCGGCACATACACGGTCGGCTGCGCATTGGAAAACTGCTCTTTTTGGAACTCTTTAAGCTCTCTTAAGGAGTCGCTCATAGCTTTGGTGGTCGTCCAGGGGGTGTATCCAAGTGCCCCCGCTTCGTCAGAAGTTTCGAGAACGAGCGGCTGGTGGTTGTAGCCATGTAGGGCAATTTCTCCCTGTTGGGAGAAAATCAGACTGCCTGCGTACTGGAAGATATACGTGGAAGAGGGGCGATTGAAGTTCCCATCAGTCTGGTCATCGTATGTTTCTATAAGTCCGCACGTGGAATTAATACCATGATCTTTCATCATCTTGCTTACATCTGGCCACCAGATGTTGGTGATGAACTGGTCAATATCGAAGCCGTAATCCCTGGTAATGTACTGGTTCGAGCCCTCGGGTAAAGGTGAAGGGCAGTCGTCAATATAATAGGTCGAGGCGTTGATGACTGGGAACATCGCGGCGGGCCCGAGAAGCGTATATGCTTGGGCATATACGCCACGGCCAAACTTGCCCCACATGTTGATATTTGTCACGCATACGGTGCCGGAGCCATACGTATTTGTCCACACGAGGGGAGTTCCATCAGCAGTTCTCGCCTTCACTGTGCCCGTTGTGAGTTTTACATCCATCGAGCGCATGTTCGTTGAGACGAGCGTGTATTCATGTCCGCCGCCAACCATGAAATCGCTTTCGCTCACAAAGGACCCGGGACTGAACATCGAATAGGTTTGCTCGCTCTCTATCCCAAGGAAATCCGCATAGCGGCCAAGATCCGTGGCGTTGTCTGGCGAAGCACCAATGAGAAGATTTCCGCCAGCTTCGACGAACTTTTCAAGCGCTGGCATTTCAGAGGAGAATGAACCGTAGTTATCGGTGGCGATGATGACGGTTTTGAATCCCGTTATCTCGAGGTCTTTCTCCTTGAGGTCTTTCTCTGCATACCCTACGCGCATTTCGTGGAGGACATCTTCGAAAACCTGCATGATTGCCGGACTGTTTTCATCATCGGAAGAGTAGACGATAAGGCAGGTTTGCCCTGCCGGCACTATTATTTGATCGTCGTTAATGCTGCTTGCGGGAAGGAGGAGCTCCGAGTAATTCTGCTGAGAGGTGCTGTGTTTGTTGATTTGGTAGAACAAGACCACGCTGAGCAGGCAGAGCAGGATAAGTGCCACGATGATAGTGTTGTAGAAATAACGGCCTAGTTCGGGTTTAGCAGGCGGAAGCTGTGCGTATTCCTGGGAATGGTTCATGCTGCCTCCCAGAACGCGAGCGCCTGCCGTACTTCGGGAATCTTGAATCCAGTGTCCGCAGACATCTTGGCAATCATGCCCTTGACCGCTTCATGGTCGCGGATGGCAATGAGATAGCGCAATCGGGCACACCAGACTTCTTGGGAAGATGACCACATGGTTTCCATGTGTTCAACCACTAATTGTGCCTTGTCGTATTGCCCCTGATCGATATACATATTCTCAAGCTTGCGGTCATCTGCGAGCGTCTCTGCCTTCTCATGTTTTCCCTCCAACAGATGGAGGTATTCAGCTTGTACCGATTCCAACATCTTGCCCTGGAGAAGACCCGAGGCTATATAAGTTTCGAGAAAAGCTATGGACTTGGCAAGCAGGACAGTGTCTTCAGGATTTTCTTCGAGGTCAGTTTTCATAGTGCGGTGCCGCTCTTCATAGGTCTTGGAAAACTCCGCGAGTACCGTGGAGGCATAGTGCGCCACCTCGGAATCTTCATTAGACCTGGCGTTCGCAAAGGTTGAAAGATATTGCTCGGCATCTCCCATAAGCGCCTGGATCATCGCTTCTCTGCGCTCAACAGGACTCTCGACATAAAGGGCATCTTCAAGCGGAACCGCATCCGTGTTCCACGTTTTATCGATAGTGACTACAGTAGCGATTTCTCCCGTCTGCCCGAGGTCGGGCAGTTCCGCTTCTTTTGCACCCTCCAAGCGCCTCGTCTGCAT
>CADBRF010000053.1 GCA_902796975.1 uncultured Coriobacteriaceae bacterium | reverse complement strand
GACCAGAGATTTTCGCCGGGTTCAAGGGCAGGTCCTGCTCCTTTGCCATGCGGATGCTCACCGGCTTGAACTCTCCGCCAAAGCGAACGCAGCAGAGTTCCTCGCCGCAGTGGCCATAGCCGCCTACCGCACGCGCCTCGTCGCGCACGCCGATTTGGCGCATATCCACGTGCACATGGAGCCGGCTCACTAGTTCGCGCACGAGCTCACGGAAGTCCACGCGCTCATCCGCTGTAAAGTAGAAGGTTGCGCGTGTGCCGTCGAACATGTATTCGACAGCAACGGGCTGCATGTCCAGCTTCATCTTTTCAACCAGCTCGCGGAAAAGCATCATGCTTTCGCGCGTCTGGTCTTCCATGGAGTCTACCTGCGCAAAGTCATCATCTGTCGCCACGCGGAGCACGCGTTTGAGCGGCGAATGGAGGTCTTCTTCTTCAATTTCGATGCCCGTGCCAACGCACAGACCCATTTCCTGGCCACGCTGCGTTTCGACGAGCACATGGTCGCCCTCAAGCACTTCAATACCCGCCGGATCAAACCAATAATCCTTGGGCACATAGCGCAGCCGCACTGAAACTACCGTGGGCATAGCGCCCCCCTAACTTCTAACAGCATCGCTTCGATTGCGAGCTGTGGAGTGACATTATACGTAATACGCTCACGCGCCGCGCTGAGAGCGTCGACCGCTTTGAGCAGCTGAGAAGCCTCGAGCCGCTCGCCAACCTCAGAGGTCTGGGCATAGGCCTCAGGGAATCTGCGCAGGTTAGCAGCACCGTTTGCAACAAGCAGACAGTCGCGCGTCCAATTTGCAAGCATATCGATGTCGGCCAGCAACCTTGCCCGCTTGCGGCCGTTGACCTCGCGCTTATGCTGCTGTTCGAGCTGCTTTTTAGCAGATGCGGAGAGATAGTCCTTTTGGTCGAGCAGCATTTGATTGAAGCGCTCATCCAGCTCGTCAATCTCAGCTTGCCCACGTTGGATGAAACTCGCAGCTGCATGCAGCAGGTCGACGTCGTCCATGCCGTACGCAATTCGCTCCATCAGGTCAAAGAGCTCCGCATCGCCCTCAACATATACATCATAGGCGTTCATCTGCAGAACTTCGCACCGGCTCCTAAGCGTTTCGAGCACCGTGTCGGGGGTAGGCGCGAGCAGCACAATCACCACATCTGCGCTTGGTTCCTCAAGCGTCTTGAGCAGGGCGTTTGCGGCTGCTCCCGAAAGCTTGTTTGCCTGCTGGACGAGATAGACCTTATGCGGCGCGCGAATGGGAGCGAGCGTAGCGTCGTGCACAATCTCCCTCGCCTGCTCGACGAGATAGCCTCCCACGCCTGCTGGCGCGTATTCGTGCAAGTCAGGATGGGCTCCGCTCAGAATTTGCTGGTAGGTTTCAACCGACCCATCGGCAATGAGGGCGGCGGAGAAACGCCTGGCGATATCATCGCGGTCGCTCGCATCTGGACCGCAAAGCAGGTAGGCATGAGTGGATGCACCCGTGTCAAGGACGCGTGTGAGATACGAGGTGAGCTTCTGCTGTCCCTCGATATGTGCCCACATGGTGGTTGTAACCTCCGCCATGCTCATGAGTTTTCCCTGTTCATTGGCTCGTTACTGTCTGTTACATAGCCCTGCGGGGAGTTTGTGGCGGTTTCTCCTAGAGCCCAGCCGAGCAGGTCTTCAAGAGCGCCGAGGACACGCTTGTGCACTTCTCCCGGACTTCCGTTCGCGTCGATGCGCACGATGCGGCCGGGGTGTGCATCCGCCAACGCCTCAAACCCCTTATTCACAGCTCTCCGGAACGCATCGCCCTCGCTCTCCATACGGTCTGGAGTCAAATTCTGACGTACGAGCACACGTTCACGCGCTTCCTCTTCCCCCAGCTCAAAGAGGAGGGTGCGGTCTGGCGTGCGTCCGCGAGAGGCGATTGAGTTGAGCCTCTCGATCAAGTCGTGGTCAAGCCCGCGGCCAAAACCCTGGTAGGCAAGGGTTGAGTCGAAGAAGCGGTCGCAGATGACGACAGTGCCTTTTGCGAGGGCAGGTTCAATCACTTCGGAGACAATCTGCGCACGAGCAGCCTCATAAAGCAGAAGTTCTGCCAGGGGGTCAACATTACCGAGAAGTTCGCGGTCCAGCAAGACGCTCCTAATGCGCTCGCCCAGAACCGTACCGCCAGGCTCGTGCAGAAGCAACGCGGAAATCTCGCGCTTCTCGAGCGCCTCGGCAAGACACCGTGCCTGTGTGGTCTTCCCACAGCCGTCCATACCCTCGAGACTGATGAAAACGCCCTTGCCCATTATTCCGCCACATCTTTCTTGCTGGTGCGTTTGCGCGCGGTGGTTTTCTTAGCCGCGGGTTTCTTAGCAGCGGTTTTCTTGGCAGTGGTCTTACGGCCGCGCGTGGTCTTTGCGGGCTTCTCCTCGCGCTTGGGGCAGTCCATGTTCACGCAGATGCGCCAGGGGCCACGGTTTGTGGTGACGATCACCTCAGGTGCACCGCAGGCATCGCACACCTCGCCCGTAGCTTTGAGCTCGCCGCGCTGAGGTAGAGGGTAGCTTACGCCGCACTCTTCGTAATTAGTGCAGCGAATAAAGCGCTTGAGAGTGCGCGAGCTCTTCTGTGCTATGAGCCTTCCTTCTCTGCCGGCAGCCTTGCAGGTGGGGCATTCGCCCACGTCTATCTCGGGCATTTTGTTCGTCGAACAGTCGGGATTGAGGCAGTGCACATACGCCTTCTGACGGAAAGGCTGTATCTTTATCTGAGGAGAGCCGCATACCGGGCAGACTTCCTCCACCGCATCGTATTTGCCCTGAGGCAGCGGATAGGTGACATCGCATTCGGGCCAGGAATTGCAGCCGACGAAGCTCGAGCGGTTTTTCGCAGAGGATTTGACCACCAGGTCTCCCCCACACTTGGGGCAGGTGCCCACGCGGCTATCCGCCGTCACGGCATCAGAGATGGTCTCACCTACTTCCTCCTTGCGCGGGATGAGCTCTTCCATGATATCTGCGAGAAGCTTGCGCGAATGGAGCACGACCGTATCGCGATCGGACTTGCCTTCGGCGATGGAGGTCATTTCCTGTTCCAGTTCGGCGGTCATATCGGGCGTGGTGATATGAGGGGCGAACTTCTCCAGTGCATCGATGACAGCCCGGCCCAACTGAGTGGGTTCGATGGGATCGTTCACGATGTAGTTGCGCGAGTAGAGCCGCTCGATCATATCGTGTCGGGTTGCCTTGGTGCCGAGTCCCGCCTTTTCCATCTCTTGGATAAGCTTGCCCGAGGAATAGCGGGCGGGCGGCTCGGTCTGCTTATGGGTGCAGGTCGGGTCTGAGAAGTCGAGCACGTCCCCCTCATTAAGCTGCGGGAGCTGCTCGTCCTTTTTGAGGCCGTAGGGGTAGATGGCGCGATAGCCCGGCTTGACCAGAACGTCGCCCTTGGCATTGAAGGGCTCGCCTTCAACGTCGAGCTCAATCTTGGTGCCCTCGATGATGGCTGGATCGGAGAGGGTAGCCATAAACCGGCGGGCGATGAGGTTGTAAAGTTTCCACTCCTCCGGACGCACGCTGCCCTCCTTGGGCAGGCCCGTGGGGTAGATGGGCGGGTGGTCAGTGTCTTGCTGCTTGCCGCGCGTGGGGTGGAACTTCCCCGCGCTCAGGATGGCATGGGCCTCGTCGCGGTAGGCGGGGTTTTCTGCCAGCATGTTAAGCAGCTCGCGGTACTCCAACCCCTGAGGGTAGACCGTGTTGTCAACACGGGGGTAGGAGATGTATCCGGACATATAGAGCGATTCCGCAATGCGCATGGTGCGCGACGGGCGGATGCCGATGGACGAAGCCGCTGCCATGAGCGAAGTGGTATTGAACGGCGCGGGCGGGCGGCTCGTGCGCTGCTTTTTCTCGATGCCGGTAACCGTGGCGGTGGTGGCGTCGGCGATACGCTCCATAACGCCCTGCGCCTCGGCCTCCACCTTGAAACGGCCCTTGACGTGAGTCACATTGAAGGAGTCGTCTTCTTTGCCGTCCTGCGGGTTTGCGGTACCAGTGATGACCCAGTAATCTTCGGGTACAAAGGCCTCGCGCTCCTTTTCGCGCTCGACCACCAGTGCGAGCGTAGGAGTTTGCACACGACCTGCCGAACGAGTGTTACCGAAGCTTGAGTACTTGGCAAGGGTGAGATAGCGGGTGAGCACCGCGCCCCAGATGAGGTCTATATATTGGCGCGTTTCGCCTGCGTGGGCGAGGTCGAAATCAAGCGCGACCAGGCCTTCAGGACTGAAGGCGTGCTGAATCTCCTTCTTGATGAAGGCGGAATAGCGGGCACGAGAGATGGGAGCATCCGGATTCACCGCGCGAACCTGGCTCAGCGCATCGAGGCCGATAAGCTCGCCCTCGCGATCGAAGTCTGTTGCGATAACGATTGAATCCGCTTTCTTGGCGAGATTTTTGAGCGAGCGGATGATGCTCTTCTCTGCCGGCAACTTGATGAGCGGCGCATAGACCAGATAGGGCAGGGCGGGGATTTTCCAAGTCTTGAGATTGACGCCCTCGGCGGTGAAGGGAGACCGGTTCTTCTCCCAGGGAGGGACGGGAAGGCTTGCCGGCATATCGGGTGCGGAGATGGTATCTCCATCGGCATCGAGACCAACCCAACCGCGTTTCTTGCCTCCATATACAAGCTCAACGGGGAAATCAACGCCCAGGATATGGCCACGCAGACCGATGATCACGCACTCGTGCCCATCGCGTTCGAAGCGGTAAACCGGCGTGTTGTAGACCTTGTCCGCTTTGGGCTTTTTTGTTGAGAGAAGACGCGCAATCTGCCCGGCTGCGTCGTTCTTCTCGGTAATGATTAGTTCCATATATCAGCTACGTTCTCTCTTCGTTAGCAGCATTATCCAGTCTCGCCGCCGCATCCGGCCGATGGTAGAATGGCCCGGGGCGTAGAGAAGCTGAGGGCCGGAAAGGCTTCAGCGTGCTAGATTTTAACCACATATTTCGCTCGGTGGCTACCGCTTTTGCAGAAACTATCTGGCCGACACGGTGCATCGGCTGTGATTTGCCGGGTGCGTTACTCTGCAAAAATTGCCTCGGTTCACTCGAAACAATAAACCCCGCGCTCGCTTGCCCACGGTGTGGCGCGCCAAACGGCTGGCTCGTTTGCACCGAATGCCCTGCGCCGGGAAGCCTCGATACCCACGAAGAGCCAATCCCCACCCCGTTTTCCTTCACCCAGGCACGAGCCGCCTGCTCCTACGAGGGAATTGTCAAGCGCATCATCTCCTCCTACAAGGATAAAGACGAACTCCGGCTCGCTCCTATCATTGCCGCGGGCATATCGGCGGCAATCGCAGGAAGGCAGCTTGGGGAAGGCATGAGGCCCAGCGCCAGGACAGACAATAGCGTGGCCTGCGACGCCATAACGCCAATCGCGTACGAACCGCCCGAATCCTGGCTCTCCTGGGCAGATGCCATCGTCCCCATCCCCGCGAGCCCCAAGGCGCTCAAGCGCCGGGGGTACGACCACATGCTCATCATCGCCGAGCAAGTCTCCAACTCGACCGGTTTGCAACTCATGCACTGCCTCTCCACAGGCACCACTGTTGACCAGCGTCTTCTCTCCAGTACTGAGCGCAAACACAATCTCGAGGAATCCTTCTCCGTCAAGCCCAGTATGGCCCCTCCCGCCCATGTCATCCTCATCGACGACGTGCTCACAACGGGGGCTACCACCTCCGCCGCAGCATCCGCGCTTCTGAAGAGCTCCACTCAGGAAGTGCGCGTCGCCGTTTTCGCCCGCGTATGGTAGAGTCTACAAATTGCAGGGAATCGAATAGACGGTAAAGGATGTATTCGTGCTAGGTATTAGCAGTACGGAGCTCTTGCTCATTTTATTCTTCGGTTTCCTTGTCTTCGGACCGGAGAAACTCCCCCAAATCGGACGTACCGTAGGTAGGGCAATCCGACAGTTCAGAGACGCTTCCGACCAGATGAGTGAAAAGATCAAGACCGAAGTCACTGATCCATTTCAGGAGGCCATGTCTCCCTATAAGGACCAGGTCGAGAAAGAGGCTGGTCCCATCAGGGAAGACCTCGAAGCGATCAACAAGACCCTCAAAGAGACGCAAGACAGTCTCACCAGCCCCTTCAAGGACCTTGGTGTAAGCGTTACGCCCTCCAGAGCTGACGCTCACTCTGATGCCGCCACGAGAAAACTCGCGAAGGACACCGCGGCTTCCAAGATGGCCAAGGTGAGCGAAGTCTCCGCTCCCGCCACGGGGATTGCCGCTTCGCTCTACGGCTTGGATACCGATACCACGCCAACGCCGGCGTCTGAACCTGTTTCTGAGCCCACGGCCTCCACAGCATCACAAACCTCTACGGCTCCCGCCGCAGAGCCTGCCCCGGATCCCAAGCCCGCTGCCCGTCCGCTCGGTGCAAACACCGTCGACCCCTTTGCTGAGGCCGATGCCCTAGCAGCAGCCGAGAAGGCGGGTGAGTAGCATGCCAGTCGGACCCGCGCGTATGCCCCTGATGGATCACCTTGGCGAACTTCGTCGCCGCCTCGTCATCATCGTCGTGTGCCTCCTTACCACCGTGTGCGTTCTCTATATCATTGCCCCGCAGCTCATCCAGTTCCTCAAGGCCCCTATCGTGGAATATCTCCCCGATGGAGACATCTGGACCACTGGCGCTTTCGAAGGCTTCACGCTCAAGTTTGGCGTTTCCTTCTTTGCCTCCTGCATCGTCTGCAGTCCGGTTATTTTCTGGGAGATTCTCGCCTTCTTCCTGCCAGCTCTTAAACCCAATGAGCAGCGTTTTGTTCTGCCCGTCTTCTTTGTGGCAGTCATTCTCTTCGTGCTTGGCATGGTCTTCTGCTACATGTTCTGCCTTGACGCCGCTTTCGAATGGCTCATCGGAGAGAGCAATTCCTTTGCCCAGGTGCTTCCTAACGCAACGGATTACATCAAGTTCGTCATCCTGTTCGAGATTGCTTTCGGCATAGCATTCGAGCTGCCCCTCGTAGTGTTCTTTCTCATCCTCTTCGACGTCGTGCCCTATAAGAAGATGCGGCATAACTGGCGCTACATCTATATCGGCCTCATGGTGCTTTCTGCAATCGTGACCCCGGACGCATCCCCCGTCACCATGTTCATCATGTTCGCCGCCCTTGTCGCCCTCTACGAAATCGCCCTTCTCGTCGCCCGCATAGCCCTGCAGCGCAAGATCAAACGCCAGCAGGAGCAGGAGGCGGCTGAAGCTGCTGAATAGGCTTGGAGTAATTCATGCACGAGATGAGCCTTCTCCAGGGCATTCTCGATTCGGTGACCCCGGTTGCTCGGGAAAATCATGCGACCAAGGTCACCAAAATCGTGCTCGATATCGGCGTTATGACACAGGTAGTCGAAGAGGTCATGGACTTCGACTACAAGATTCTCACCGAAGACGACCCACTCTACAGTGGCTCTGAGCTGGTAATGAATTTCCTCACGCCCAGATCCCGCTGCTTTGATTGCGGGGAGGAATTTGAGCATGACCGATTCCACCTCAAATGCCCCAAATGCGGATCAAGTGCGACCATGCTCTTGAGCGGCAGAGAGCTTAAAATCGCGAGCATCGAAATCGACACTCCCGACGACGTGGACGAGCCGTAACATCCACCAGGTTTTCTACCTGCTACCATAGGGTTTGTATACGTACCTTCATATGAGAGGTGTTCATATGACGACCATCGATATGGAACAGAAGATTCTCGATAAGAATGACCGCATCGCCCAGGAGAATCGCAAGCGTCTCGACGAAAACCATGTCTTCGTAGTGAACCTTCTGGCAAGCCCTGGCGCGGGCAAAACCTCGACCATTCTCGCCACGGTTCGCCAACTCAGAGACATGTTCAACATCGCTGTTATCGAGGGCGACCTCGCAAGCAACGTCGACTCCATAACCATGAAAGAAGCCGGCATCCCCGCTGTGCAGATCAACACGGCGGGCACCTGCCACCTCGAGGCGGATATGCTCAGCCGCGCGCTTGACGTGCTCGACCTTCCCAATCTCGATCTCATCATCATCGAGAACGTGGGCAACCTCGTCTGCACTGCGGATTTCTACCTGGGCGAAGATGCCAAGGTCATGATTCTCTCCGTGCCCGAGGGGGACGACAAGCCGCTCAAGTATCCGGGCATGTTCCAGGTCGCCGAGGCAGTCATCCTGAACAAGATGGATACGCTCCCCGTGTTCGACTTCGATGTTAAAGCCTTCGAAGACGAAGTTGACAACCTCAATCCCGGTGCCCCCATATTCCACATCGCGGCAACCAAGGACGATGGCGTGAAAGAGTGGACCGATTGGCTCACTGAAAAGATCGAAGCTGTAGCGGAGTAATCAGCCACTTTCCCCTGCGATTTTTGGCAGGTAGGTATTAGGGGAAGATGTCTCCGACATGCCCCGCAAAACAAGGTCGTCACCCGATGCGCCCTCCGGCTTACGCCAGCTCCGAGGACTCGCGCTACGCGCTCAGACATCTCTCCGCTTTCAGCTTCGCCTCCGGGCTCATCATCCTCCAATTGTTTTCGGGACGTGCCGGAGGCATCTAGCATCCAACTGCCCTCGCCAACACGGCAATTGTCTACGAGGTAACTGTCATGGTCACCTGTGGTGTTTCTGCTTTCCCCTTCCCTTTTCAGAAGGACGGGGCCGTTCGGGTCTCACAAGGCATTTGGGGCCATAGCCAATGAGGTCGGTGCGGTTAGCGATGTGAAGCGCCTCAATCACGAGGTCGTAGTTCTTGGGATTACGATATTGGATAAGCGCGCGCTGCATCGCCTTCTCATGCGGGCTCGTGGGGCAATAGACCGGTTTCATCGTACGCGGATCGAGACCGGTGTAATAGATGCAGGTACTGATGGTGGAAGGCGTGGGAATGAAATCGGAAACCTGCTCTGGATTGAAGCCCATGTCGCGCACGAACTCCGCCAGCTTCACAGCCTCCTCCATAGTAGAGCCAGGATGGCTGCTCATGAGGTAGGGCAGGACGTACTGTTCCTTCCCCGCAGCCTTCGAGCATTTATTGAACTCCTCTACAAACGCCTCATAGGACTCAATGGAAGGTTTTCCCATAACGCCCAGCACGGCATTGGAGACGTGCTCGGGAGCTAACCGCAGCTGCCCGGATGTGTGGTGCTCTGCCAGTTCTCGGATAAAGGTATGGTCCTTATCCAACATGGCGTAGTCGAAGCGAATGCCGCTGCGCACGAAGACATGCTTGACATCTGGGATTTCCCTCAGCTTGCGAAGCAGATGCACATACTTTTTATGCGTGACCGTCAGAGCTTTGCAGGGCTCAGGGGAGAGGCAGCGCCGGTCTGTACAGGCTCCGGCTTTGAGCTGCTTCTGACACGCAGGCACCATGAAATTGGCTGTTGGGCCACCCACATCGGAAATGGTTCCTTTGAAATCTGGGTCATGGGTCATGAGCTCCGCTTCGCGCAAGATGGATTCTTCGCTGCGTGATTGAATGATTCTCCCTTGGTGGAAGTTGAGCGCGCAGAAGGAGCAGTCACCGAGGCAACCACGGTTGATTGCCAGGCTGAACTTGACTTCCTTGATAGCGGGTACACCGCCCTTTTCCTCGTAATCGGGGTGATAGGATCGGGTGTAGGGCAATTCGAAAACCCTGTCCATCTCCTCAGTTGAAAGAGGCAGGGCTGGTCGGTTCTGGATGACATAGACCTTGTGCGGGTACTCTTCAACCAGGCTCTTCGAAAGGAAGGGATTCAAATTGCGGTATTGGATGCCAAAGCTCTCCGCATAGGTCCGTTTATCTGCGCTTATTTCATCCCACGTGGGAAGAATGACGGGGTCATCGCACTGGTCAATCGAGCGCGTCCGGTAGACCGTCCCCTGGATCCAGGTGATGTCTGAAACCTCGATACCTGAAGCCAGCGCATCCGCAATTTCGACGATGCTTCGCTCGCCCATGCCGTAGGAGATGAGGTCGGCACCAGAATCGAGCAGAATCGACCGCTTGAGCCCATCGGACCAGTAGTCATAGTGGCCGAGACGCCTAAGCGAAGCCTCGATTCCGCCCAAGATAATAGGAGTATGTTTATATGTGCGACGGATGAGATTTCCGTAGACAACCGCCGCATGGTCTGGCCGCTTGCCCGCCTCCCCGCCAGGAGTGTACGAGTCGAAGTTTCGGCGGTGTTTGGCAACGGTGTAATGGCAGACCATAGAATCGATGTTGCCGCCACAGACGAGAAAACCCAGGCGTGGCTCGCCCAGGACGGTCACGCTTGCCGGATCGCGCCAGTCGGGCTGGGAGATGATGCCAACCTTGTAGCCATGGGCTTCGAGGACCCGCGAGATAATTGCTGGCCCAAAGGAGGGATGGTCAACATAGGCATCCCCAATCACGTAGACGAAATCGCACTGAGCCCAGCCGCGCGCTTCCATATCCGTACGTGAGACCGGCAGAAAAGCGCTGCGATCAGGCTTTGCCACATGCACCGTCTGCTCCTTGTGCAGATGACGCGTCTTGCTGCCGCCGTGCCTATTTTGCCTGTTGCGCTTGTACTGTCCAGGACGCTTGTTATGTGACGTCTTCTGCTTCTTCGAATCCATAGCCGCCATGGTATCCAATGCTTCGTGGCGCGAGAACATGCCCTCGCAGATGGTTGCGGAACGTTCTTACTCCACGCCAGTATCGGTGATGATGGCGCGGATGAGCTTGCGCGGGGTTACGTCAAAACCAGGGTTGAACACATCGACGTCCTCAGGCGCGACCTCAAGCCATTCTCCCCTATGTGGGAAACACCGTACTTCTTTTGCATCGCGCTCTTCGATGACAATCTCCTCGCCTGTGGCAAGCGAGCGGTCGATGGTTGTCTGAGGTGCGGCGATGAAGAAGGGCACATGATGATAGTTGGCGAGAACCGCCAGCTGATAGGTTCCAATCTTGTTCGCCGTATCCCCGTTTGCGCAGATGCGATCGGCGCCAACGACAACCGCGTCGACCTCGCCGTGCTGCATGAGCGTGCCCGCCATGTCGTCGCAAATCAGGGTATGGGGTACGCCAGCCGCGCCCATTTCCCAGGCGGTAAGACGGGCGCCCTGGTCAACCGGACGGGTTTCATCAACCCAGACTTTTTCGATATCCCCTGCGGCATATGCGTGGTAAATGACGCTCGTAGCCGTTCCATAGTACGCCGTGGCAAGCGAGCCTGCATTGCAATGTGTTTCCACGCGAAGCGGATGTCCCAGCTCTTGAGCTAGCTCGTGGAAAAGAGCGGAACCGTTCTCGCCAATGGCACGACAGCTTGCGATGTCATCCTCGCAAATCTCCTGCACACGCTCGCACAGGGATTCGGTAATCTTGGCCGCCGACATGCTTCCCTGTTCTACGAACTCGCGAACCCTCAAGACAATCTGATTTGCACCCCAGGAGAGGTTCACCGCTGTTGGACGCACCTGCGCAACATGGGCTGCAACAGTTTCGAGTTGATGCAGGAAGCCGATGGTGTCGGTATCATCTCCCTCCCACTCGTTTGCAGCCCAGATGGCAACGGCAGCAGCACCGCAATCCCCCAACGCGGGTGCTCCGCGCACCGTCATGTTGGCAATGGCCTCTTCGGTCTCGACGACAGTTGTGCACGTCACATATTCAAGGGTCTGGGGAAGTTTGCGCTGGTCAAGAAGGGTAAGCATCGCAGAAAACGACGCACTGGGCTGGACATCATCTTCTTGTTTATAAGCCCATTCCAGCGTTTTGGGCAGGTTGTGAAGAAAATTCAAATCGTAGGGCATGGGGTTCTCCCAGCTTAGCTCGGTACCTAATCTATGTGCACGTATGGTACACCCTTGCCAGCATTTCACATTTGCCGAACCCCACCCACTGGCAAATATCGCACTTGAAAACAAAGTTAGCTTTATATAACATTATCCTGTCATATTAGGTTCAACAAACTTTAATACTATTTGCTCAACGGTTGTGGAGGCAGAAGATGAACATAGCAAGCTGGATTGTTCTCATTCTCGTCATACTCATGATGATTATTGGCATCAAAACCTTCTTCTTCAAGAGCGTCGGCGCCAAGAAACGTGACATGTTTGGCAACAAGATAGACAAGAAGAGCGCAAGCTGTTGCGACACGGGAGACTCCACCGAGCCCGAGCACAAGCATCAGCGCGGTATTGCTGCTGCCGAAACCACATCCACCACCTGCCCGCATTGCCATCCTGCAGAGTAGTTGAATGTCTATGGCACAAAAGCAGCTCACCACCTCATATGAAGACTATATCGAAGCCATCTACGACCTCGCAGTCAAAAGCGGCGGTTCCGTCCGTTCAGTCGATGTTGCCAAGGAAATTGGGGTCTCGAAAGCGTCTGTAGCCCGCGCCATAAAAAACTTGCGTGAGAGCGGTTACATCGAGCAGGAACACTACGGGGAGATCTATCTCACGGACAAGGGCAGGGAATACGGCAAGAACATGCTCAGCCGTCACCAGGTGTTGCGAGCTTTTCTCATCGACATTCTCGGGGTCGATGAGCGCATCGCTAACGACGAGGCGTGTGAAATCGAGCACACCATCAGCCAGAGCACCATGGACAAGTGGGCTGCGTGGTTCAACAAGGAGCACCCTGACGGACAGTCTGGTGTCGGAGATGGCCTACCAGCTCAAAAGGGCGCCTACCTAGCAGGTTAGATCACTTCTCCTTGTTTCGAGTGTCAAGAGTTTTCAGTATTGCGGCTAGACGTTCAGTTGCTTCTGGGCGCGTTGCATCACGAAAACCCTTTACGCGCTCGAGAGCAGACGTGCGTAGCGAGCCCATCTGACGGAGACGGCTGGTAAGACGTCTGCGAATAAGCTGTTCGCGAGCGTCTTCGAGAGCTTGGGAGGCGTCTGCTGCGCCCTCTACCATCTTGTCTGCAATGCTGCTGATGCCCTCATAGTTGCCGACAACCTTTTTGGTGAACTCCTCTGCGCGAGAATTGAAGGTCTCATCCGCAAGACTCACCATTTTGTCAAAATCCGTAAGCGCGCTGACCGTCAATGTTGCGTCGATTGTCATGATCACGATGATAGCGTAGGCGGCAATCTCAATCCAGATGCTTGGTATAAGAGCGCTCAAACCCATCCACCAGGGATAAATCACATAGATAGCGAGCAGCCCTCCCGCACCGAACAAGGCAGCTGCGGGTACGCAGATACGCCCGTTTAGGTTGAGCGGCATATTGGAATAATCCCACCAATATGCGTGGAAGAGTCTTTCGAGCGCAACCGATGTTGCGTATTCGAGCACCATGCTGCCGAAAAAGCCGATGAGAAAGACCTGCCACCACTCATATCCAAAACCCAGTAGATGGTGCAACTCTCCCACCAATAAGACTATCGCCACAACGCCAACCCCATAGATAGGACAGACGGGGCCATAGAGAAATCCGCGGCGGTCCCACTTTCCCCTGCTGATGACGGCATAGAACGACTCAAAGAGCCATCCGGCAAAACTGCAGATGGTAAAGAGAACGACAAGAGAGCTAAAGGTCATAGGACACCTTCCGCCTCTTCTCACGTCGACATAGGATCGTCTCATAGAGGCTACAGTACTTGTCAGCTACAGAAACAAGCCATGCTTCTCTACTCTGTGGCAGGCGCGTGAGCGGAAGGGGCCACATATGCGAGCGAATTATCTGTAGCACATGGTCATTGACATCAAAAACTCGAGCGGCATTTTGCGCTGCATATATCGGGTGCATAGTTGCATGGTGTGGCATCGAAGTCGACCTATCATGCCAATCGTAAAGATAGAAATCGTGAAGAAGAGCGCCGGCGACAAGATCTTGCTTGTCCACATCGACACCAATACTGTTTGCCCACGTGAAAGCGGTGTAGGCAACACGAGTCACATGGTCGAGGGTGGAAATCGTCCCGTGTTGTATATACGAAGCCATCTGCTGCACTTCAGGGTGCTGTAGATAGGGCTTGGCGAGTTGGGCGAACTGAGTTTCCGCCTGTTTAGACTGGTTCTTCATAGCACCATCATACCGGCTATAGAGCTTCGATTCTATGAACAGTCCCGCAGCGGTGTATACGCGCTTTTGCCCGATATGCAAGTGACTTCTGCACTGTATATGCCCCGGTTATGTTATCCATCCGAGCGCCTTGCAATCGTTTTCCATATGAAAATGCCCCACCAGTTGGCAGGGCATTCTCATGGAGGATTTCGCAGGCTGGGTGCCTGTGAGGTGCTATTGGAAGTTCACCGTTTATGCAGCGTTAGCGGCCGTCTTGGTATCGGCAGTGTCATCCTTCGCCTTGGGGTACGGGCGGAAGAGGCCGTAGAGGATGGCAGCTGCGACCGCAATTGCAGCGATGGTGCCAGGATTGAAGGAGAGGCCATAAGCCAGACCACCGAACTGGAAGATCATGAGAGCGATGCAGTAAGCCCAGCCGCACTCCCAGCCGATTGCTGCCCAGAACCACTTGTTGAAACCACCCATCTCACGCTTGATTGCGCCCATAGCTGCAAAGCAGGGTGCGCACAGCAGGTTGAATGCCATGAAGGAGAAGGCAGCAACAGGAACCAGGGCAGTGGAGCCAGCGGAGGCCGCGAGAGCCTGCATGTAGGCATGAGACCAAGCAACCGTCGGGTCGGCACCGAAGACAACTGCCATCGTGCCAATGACGTTCTCCTTGGCGATGAGGCCAGTGATAACCGTGGAAGCCATCTGCCAGTTTGCCCAGCCGAGCGGAGCGAATACCCAGGCGAAGGCGTTGCCGAAGTAAGCGAGGAGCGAGTAATCCATGAGCTCGTCGCCGACCCACATGAACTGTCCCTCATAGACGCCGTAGCCGGAGAGGAACCAGACGAGGATGGTGGCAGCCAGGATGATCGTGCCAGCCTTCTTGATGAAGGCCCATGCGCGTTCCCACATGCTGCGGAGAAGGTCAACAAAGCGAGGCAGACGATACTCGGGGAGCTCCATGACGTACGGGGTGACTTCACCGAGGAAGGGCTTGGTCTTCTTCAGAATGATGCCCGAGATGATGATAGAGGCAATGCCCATGAAGTAGGCGCAGGGAGCGACCCACCATACGCCGCCAAACACTGCCGTCGCGATGAGGGCGATGATGGGGAGCTTGGCGGAGCAGGGCATAAAGGTCGTGGTCATAACCGTGAGGTGACGAGAGGACTCGGATTCGATGGTACGAGAAGCCATAACACCAGGGACGCCGCAACCGGTGCCGATAAGCATCGGGATGAAGGTCTTGCCGGAGAGGCCAAACTTGCGGAAGAGACGGTCGAGAATGAAGGTGACGCGAGCCATGTAGCCGCAGCCTTCGAGGATGGCGAGAAGGAAGAAGAGGATCATAATCTGGGGCACGAAGCCGAGAACAGCGCCAACACCTGCGACGATGCCGTCCATGACGAGGTTGTACAGCCACTCAACCGTACCGATGGCCTCAAGACCGCCACCGATGAGAACCGGGATGCCAGGAATCCAGATGCCGTACTCGCTCGGGTCGCCAGGAGCGGGAACCTGAACACCCTGAGGAACCATTTCACCGGTCTCCTCGTCAAGAGCCTCACCGTCGAAGCTGTAGATCGTAGCTTCAGCAGCGCCGGAACGACCCTCTGCATCGATTTCAGCAGTCTTCTCGTCGGCCAGTGCCTGAGCCTGTGCTTCCCCAGCAGCACCGAGATAGACAAAGTAGTCGGTCTCAGCAGTCTCTTCCTCGTCAACGACGGGATAAGAAGCTATGACGCCGGCAGCCTCAGCCTGGGACTCGAAGGTGGCAAGAGCCTGCTGATATTCGGGGGATTCGAGGTCTGCATCTTCGTCAGCTTCAGAGCCGATGAAGGTAGCAATCGTGCTCGTGTCGATACCAGCCTCGTCAGCTGCAGCAAGGTACTCGTCGATTGCCGTGGTGGCCTCATCGTAGGGCTCAGAGGCTTCATCGTAGGCAGCCTGGGCGGTGCCTTCCGTGCTCACGATTGCGACTGGGTCGAGGAACCAGCCATCGCCGAACACACCATCATTTGCCCAGTCAGTGGCATAGGTGCCGACCGTGGATATGGAGATATAGTAAACGAGGGTGATGATCGCAACAAAAATCGGAAGTGCAAGAATACGGTTCGTAACAACGCGGTCAATCTTCTCGGACATTGTGAGACCGGAGAGATTGCGCTTCTGAACCTTGTTGATGAAGCTCGTGATGTACTTGAAGCGCTCGTTTGTGATGATTGCATCGGAACGATCGTCGAACTTGCTTTCCGCCTCGAGAATGATGTCGTCAACATCGACATTCTTTCCGAGTTCCTCAGCTGCTTTCTCATCACGCTCGAAGAATTTGACTGCGTAGTAGCGCTTGAGGGATTCAGGGGTGCCTTCGGGGAGTTTCTCCTCAACACGGCTGAGGAAGGCTTCGAGCTCGGGGGAGAACTTTGCAGGCTCGGGAATCGCATTGTCATGAGCTGCCTTCACGGCTACATGGACCAGATCCTCAACGCCCTCGCCCTTCAGCGCGGAAATCTCAATGCAGGGAACCTTGAGGATCTTCTCGAGTTCCTTGGCTTTGATCGTGTAGCCGCGCTTCTTGACAATATCCATCTGGTTAAGTGCTAGGACGAGTGGCACGCCAAATTCAAGGAGCTGCGTTGCCATGTAGAGGTTGCGCTCGAGGTTGGAGGCATCGATGATATCGATGATGGCGTCAGCCTCGCCCGAAGCGAGATAATTACGGGAGACGACTTCCTCATTGGAATACGGGGAAAGCGAATAAATACCAGGAAGGTCGACGAAACGAACTTCCTTATCTCCCTTGAGGGTACCGGTTTTGCGTTCAACGGTAACGCCCGGCCAGTTTCCGACGTACTGGTGGTTGCCCGTGAGCTGGTTGAACAGGGTTGTCTTACCAGAGTTGGGGTTACCAGCCAATGCTATGGTTGTTGGCATAGCTCTTTGTTCTCCTCTCCTTGAAAGAACAAGTTAGTTTGTTATTGCTAACTTTAAAGTCAAGAAAAAAGCAGCTTGCGGCCGATTTATTCAATAGGTCACAAGCTGCGCTTATTCAGGCACAACCTCAATTTTGCAGGCGTCTTCTTTGCGCAGGGAAAGATGGTAGCCGCGCACCGTAAGCTCCATGGGGTCTCCAAGCGGGGCATACTTGTCCACGCGAATATCTGCATCCTTGGTAATGCCCATATCCATAATGCGACGGCGCGTTGCACCCGTGTCATGCAGCTTCACGACGCGGCAGGTCTTGCCAAGCTCGACGTCAGTCAGATTCATAACATCCTCCTATTCTCCTGGCTTTTTCTGGAACGGGATAGCGTTCGCAGAAAGTTAGCCTTAATAAACATTTCAGAGGATAGTTTTGTCTAACTAACTTGTCAATGAAAGGCTCACAGTTTCTTCATATATCTTGTTGAATGGCTTGCCCTTTCTCACTTTCGCCCGTGAAAGAGCGTTGCTGCGTAGAATCCACTGTGATTCTAATAGACGTGTGAACCCCAGAAGGTTATTTGCCCTCTCCCCAGATAACGTTCTCATCCCAAAGACGGTCTCGAGAACTTTCTGTTCCCGTTTTAACGAGCGTTTTCTGTTGTCTGCGAATGTATAAGGCAAGAAGCAGATAGATAGCTGCAAATACTGCTATGAGATACACACTTTTCGATATCGAATAATCAAAACCAAGCGCAAATGCGGTCACCGATAAAGCGGTATCAAGGACCAGTGGAAAAAACACGCCGATGATTCCCAGAACAAGCGGCTCCATGGTGGCAGTTGGTCTATCGGTCACTTGAAGTGCAAACGCCGCTGGCACAAGGGTTAACAGGGCTATCGTCATTCCAACAAACGCCCCGCCCAAAGCTGTGATCGAGAGGATAAGAAGAAGAATCGAGCCGACGAGGAGCAAGATGCCATAAATTCTCATGAACTTGCATGCAGGAACACTATTCTGCTCCCGCACGTCCTCTTCGGTAAATGAACTCCAGTCTATAGGCTCATCTTGTGCTTGATTTGCTGTGTATCGTCTCTGCTCGAGCATGCTCTCTACTTTATGTCTAGACCTGTGTACCTGTATTCATCGCCGAAAATGATACGACTAGGAGATTTCCCCCTCAAGAACATCGTTATCCACAACAATAGACTCTTGCGCAGAGGGAAGCATACGCATGTATTCTTTGAGAATCGAGGCACCAGCATTGAAAGAAGTGTGCGTAAGCGCACCGGAAATCACTCCGCCCAACACCGGAACCGCTTTTGCGGCAGCTTGTTTCGCCATAATTTTCTGCAGAAAAGGAATGAGCTTGCGTACTCCTCTATTTGCAGCAGTTTTAAGAACAGCATTGCCCCCGGCTTGAATCTGCGTTGCAAGGCCGATGATGAGAACCAGCTGGCGAGCTGTATCCTCTTTAACCTGATCATCTTCGCCGGGGAAAGAGGAGAATCCGTAAAGATAGGCGAGTTTCTGCTCAAGTCTCAAAAGATGCAGGTAGAACTGGAAAAAGTCAGCGGGAATCGTTGCAGCCATCGCAAGACCACCGGGAATGCCGGCGAGAGCGGAGACTCCCGTCGCGGCAAGGCTCTCCTGGCGGATGATATCTTTGGCGATAACGTCAATGGTCTGCGGCGCGATGCCGGCACGCGTAGGGCTCGATGCAAGAGCCGAGTCGATGTCTGCATGAGGTACGTGTTTTTCCAGCACGCGCCGCAAAAACGCCTCGCGGTCAACATGGACAACAGGCAAGTCAAATGCTTCTCGGAGTGCAGAGAGGAGTCGCTCATCCGACAGAATATCTAACGGCATGGCGTATCTCTCCGCTGTTTCCGTCCAAGCACTTCGATTCATATCAGCCCGCTGCTCCCGTATCGACAACCGATTCACAAACGCTGTTTCCAACGAAGCGCGTCTACCTTAACATCGAAAAGGAGGTGTACAGAATATTTCCACCGAAACACAACATGTCTTCCATGGCAATAGCGAGGTAACTGTCATGAAATATCCGAGCAGTTTTGAAGTAAAAACAAAAAGGCCAGAAGCTTTAAGCCTCTGACCTGCGGTTTTAATTGGTGGAGGTAAGGGGGTTCGAACCCCTGACCTCAGGCTTGCAAAGCCCGCGCTCTCCCAGCTGAGCTATACCCCCACAAATGTAGACGTTGTTTTTATTAATAAACGCCCCGGCGGCGACTCGGCCCACGCCGGGGCGTTTATTGCTTGGAATGGTGGGCCTTACAAGATTCGAACTTGTGACCTCACGATTATCAGTCGTGCGCTCTAGCCAACTGAGCTAAAGGCCCAAACAACGCAAGACGGTATATTGCCACATCGAAAGGTCTATTTGCAGGCAATTCTTCCTGAAAGTTCTCTGTTAGCACAAATCACCCGCGAACGGCACATGAAGATATAATTTACCAATTTTTTATAAAGACCTGACAAAAACGCCGATCTTCAGCAGGCTCCATAAGGACTTTTCAAAGCCTCTCCCCTTCTGGTTACTCGAGGAAGGCACCAGTCTG
>CADBRF010000052.1 GCA_902796975.1 uncultured Coriobacteriaceae bacterium | reverse complement strand
TTTTCAGCAGATGGTAGAGCCCGAGATAGGTGTAATTCGGCCTGAACAGGGCAGTATAGCGGCACATGTCCGTTTCTATGAGAAGCATATTTCGTGAAAGCGCCTGCCGGAACTCCCTGTCGGAATCGAAGAATTCATACACTGCTTTGTGTGGGAATTCTGCAACCCAGGTATCTCTCAGGTACTCATAGTTGCTGTAGCCGAGCGCATCTTTGAAGGTCGAGAAACCGAATGTGATGTCGAGGTTCAGAACCCGCCCCGGCAGACCAAGATAGGTCATGGGGACTTCTGTTCGATGATCGAGCTGTCCGATACCCAAGTCTGTTGAGTTGGAGAGAGCGCCATCCAAGACGAGCTGACAGGATCTGCCATAATCACCCCGCGATTGGATGGTTCCCTTTGCAAACATGGAAAACCGACAGACCTTGCAAAGTTTTTCTCTCGTCTGTGCGGGAAGGGTTGAGCAAAAGGCATTGGTTGAGCACAGCATTGAAAGTCTCCGTGGTGTGAATATTTCGCTTCGTAAACGTGATTATTTCACATTATGACCAGGGGAACCTCCACGTTTCAATCCAAAAATCTCGATATTCTGAAATACGTGTTCTGTTCATATCTCTAGAGAGAGGAGATTGTATGGCAGAGACTGAGAATGCAACGTCGGAGGGTCGTTGGATTGCCGCCCCGTGCTGGCATAACTGCGGCGGACGTTGCTCGGTCAAGGTTCTGGTCAAAGACGGGAAGGTTATCCGCTCAAAGACCGATGATACGCACGAGGACACCTGGGAGCATCCGCAATCCCGTTCGTGCGCCTTGGGTCATGCGATGCGGCAGCAGATCTATGGTGTTGACCGTCTGCAAACCCCGATGAAGCGTAAGCATTGGGCTCCCCATGGTGGCGGCGATAAAGAGCTCCGCGGCAAGGACGAATGGGTCAAGATTTCCTGGGACGAGGCGCTCGACATCGTCGCTGATGAGATTAAGTATGCGCGCGAGACCTACGGCAACCGTTCAATCTTCTTCAACAACATGATTAACATCGAAAACTACTGGGGTGGCATGCTGGCCGCTACCGGTGGCTACGTGGACGCCTCGGGCACGCAGTCCACGGGAACCTTCGGCCTGAACGTTAGCATGCTCGGATATGCTCAGAGCACTTCCGGCACCATGGCCAACGACCGCATGGACCTGGAGAATTCCGACTATCTTGTCTTGTATGGTCACAACGTCTCCTGGTGCGCCTTCGGCAATCCTTCGTACTATCTGAAGCATGCCAAGGAAAAAGGCGTCAAGTTCGTAAGCGTAGGTCCTGACTACTCGGCAACTGCTGCCTTCACCAACGCCGAGTGGATTCCTGTTTGCCCCGGTGGCGACACGGCCTTCCTGCTTGGCGTAGCCTATGTCATGCTGCAGAAAGATGAGGATGGTTCTCTCATCGACTGGGACTTTCTCAACAAGTACACCGTTGGCTTCGACAAAGATCATATGCCCGAAGATGCCAAAACGGACGAGAGCTTTGTCGATTATCTCACGGGCAAATCCGATGGCGTGCCCAAGACACCGGAGTGGGCAAGCGAGCGCTGCGGAACTCCGCTCGAGTTCTTCGACCGCTTTGCGGAAATCATGAGCCGTCAGAACAACGTGGCGACCCACATCTGCGCAGCTCCTGCCCGTGCTAAGGGTTCCGAGAACTTCCCGCAGATGATCATGACGCTCTCCTGCATGGGTGGTCACTTCGGCAAGCCGGGCAACGGCTGCTCCAACGACCAGTACTACGGCGCCTTCAACACTGGCGGCGTCCCTCTGACCAATCAGCCCATGGGCGGCCCGCCGTTCCGCTTTACCAACGCGGGCAACCCCGTGGAAGACGTCCTCTCCACCGACTGCATGTGGCAGAACATCCTCGACGGCTATTACTACGATGCCGGCTCCAACTTCCCCGGGCAATCCCAGCACAAGCTCGAGAAGCGCGACCTCGACGTTCACGTCATCATCTCCGAGACCAACAACTTCCTGCAGAGCCAGGCCGGCATCAACCAGGGCATAAAGGCTTTCCGCAAGGTCGATTTCATCGTCTCCTCGTGCTACAACCTCCGTCTCGATGCCAAGTACGCCGACGTGGTGCTCCCCGTGAACACCAAGTGGGAGACCACCGCATCGTGCCTGTACTCCGGTTTTATGGTTTCGTCCGATAAGGAAAACGTCTTCGCATGGCGTCAGGTTATTGACCCGCTGTACGACACCAAGGATGACCGTGAAATCGCAATCGAGATTGGCAAACGCCTCGGGCTTTCCGACGAAAAACTTGCTGAAATCTACCCCAAGACCGAAAAGCAGCTGTGGTTCGAGCAGATGGCTCAGGCGTCTTACTTCAACTTGCAGGTCGGCGACTACACGCCTATCGCAACCGTCACGCAGGAGGATATCGACCGGTACGGTGTGGACTATCAACCGCAGGAGGGCCTCATTCCCTTCGAGCAGCTCATAGACGACGGCGTCTATCGCGTGACGCGCGCGGACGATGGCTCGGATTGTCCCGGTGGCATCGCCTACCAGGCCTTCATCACCGACCCCGAGAAGAACCCGCTCTCTAGCCGGTCTGGCAAGTTCGAGATCTACTGCCAGCAGCTCTCCGACTGGTATGACATGGTCAATGGTTACGCCGATGGCGAAGAGGGCGCACTGGACTACGTCAAGGTCTCTCCGCTGCCCAAATACCTTGAGCACCCATTCAGCCATCTGGAGGCCAAGACCTCGAAGTACCCCTTCCAGGTCACCCACAACCACTACCCACGTCGTGCACATACCGACTGTGATAGTGTCCCGTGGGTGCGTGAAGCCTTCCAGAACCCCGTCTTTATCAACAAGCAGGATGCCGAGAAGAAGGGTATCAAGCAGGGCGACATTATCAAGCTCTACAACGACTATGGTTCGTTCCTGCGTCCCGCCACGGTGAGCCGTGCGGTCATGCCGGGCTGCGTTATCATCCCTCACGGCGCTACCGCGCGAATCGACGAGGAAACCGGTCTGGACCTTGCAGACGCAGATAACATCCTCACCGTCTCCAACCGCACCACCACGCCGTTCCTCAACTCTTGGAACTCCATCTTGGCGGATTACGAGAAGTACGATGGACCTATCGACCTGCCTGCCGACGCGTATGCCGAGCCGATTGTCCCGAAGTTCGCAGAGGAGGCATAAGCCATGGGAAAGATGGGATTCTATTTCGACGCTGAGAACTGCGTTGGCTGCCGCACCTGCCAGGTTGCCTGCAAGGACGTGCACGACCTGCCCGTGGGCACGAACTACCGCATCGTCCACACCTATCTGACCGGGTCTGGCTGGACTCCGCGCGGCTACCACATCTCGCTGCC
>CADBRF010000051.1 GCA_902796975.1 uncultured Coriobacteriaceae bacterium | reverse complement strand
TTCCCGTCATGGAGGGCAAATCTGTGCTCTTCAAGCGCTTTGGCGGGGTTGACGCCTTCCCCATCTGTCTTGACCTCACCGAGCCTGAAGATGTCATCGCCGCTGTCAAGGCCCTTGCCCCGAGCTTTGGTGGCATCAACCTCGAGGACATCAAGTCCCCTGACTGCTTTGGCATTGAGGAGGCGCTCGAGCAGGACTTGGACATCCCTGTTTTCCATGACGACCAGCACGGTACCGCAATTGTCGTTACCGCAGCGCTCATCAATGCTCTCAAAGTCGTAAACAAGAACATCGATGAAGTGCGCGTTGTCCTCAATGGCCCGGGCGCCGCTGGCACTGCCATTATCAAGATGCTCCTCCACGCTGGCGTGAAAGACATCGTTGCCTGCGACCGCAAGGGTATCCTCGTCAAGGGACGCGAAAGCATCAAGAATCACAAGGTTGAGCTCGTCGAGATCACCAACCCCCGTGGTATTTCGGGCACGCTTGCCGACGCGGTAAAGGATGCCGACGTCTTCATTGGCGTCTCCACTGCTGGCGCGCTCACTCCAGAGATGATTGCAACCATGACAACTGACCCCATTGTCTTTGCCATGGCAAACCCGACACCCGAAATTTCCTATGACGAGGGCATTGCCGCTGGTGTTGCGGTTATGGGCACAGGCCGGAGCGATAAACCCAATCAGATCAACAATCTTCTCTGCTTCCCCGGCCTTTTCAAAGGTGCTCTCGCGGTGAGAGCACGCGACATCAACTACGAGATGAAGCTCGCCGCTGCCAAAGCCATCGCAGACCTCGTGGGAGACGAAGAGCGCGGGCCGGAGTACATCATTCCCAGCGCGCTCGACGAGCGGGTCGCCCTGGCAGTTGCAAAAGCCGTTGCGAAAACGGCTGTTGAGACGGGTACCGCACGCGTGGAGCTTCCCGAGGAGCTCGCTTAGGCCTTTATCAATAAGAGCTCTCTCGCGTATCCTGTTGGCAGCAAGAAAAAAGGTTGAAAATGGGCATTCGGACAATACATGCTTCGGTAATTACCGAAGCGGTAGCAGCTATGTGCATCGAAGCAAACTGTGTTCTTCCTCAAGACGTGCTCGCCTATCTCAAGCAATGCAGGGATGAGGAGCCGTGGCAGGTCGCGCGCGAGACGCTCGATGTCATCATCCAAAACGACGAACTTGCCGCGAGTGCAAAGGTTCCGCTCTGCCAAGATACGGGAATGGCTTGCATCTTTATCGCTGTAGGCCAGGACGTCCACATTGAAGGTGGGCTTTTGGAAGATGCCGTGAACGCGGGCGCCCGAAAGGGCTACACCCAGGGGTATCTGCGGAAATCGATGGTTGCGGACCCACTTCGCAGGGAGAATACGAAGACAAATGAGCCCGCTCTCATCACGACGCGCATTGTTGCGGGCGATTCAATCCACATCGCTCTCGCCCCCAAGGGTGGCGGCGCGGAGAACATGGGGCGCATCGGCATGCTCAAACCAGCAGATGGTGTCGAAGGCGTTAAGAAGTTTGTCTTTGAAGCTCTCCGTCAAGCTGGGCCAAATCCCTGCCCTCCCACGGTGGTCGGCGTGGGAATTGGCGGCAACTTCGATCACGTTGCCGACCTCGCAAAACGCGCGCTCGTGCGACCCTTTTCCATGCCGAATCCCGATCCTTTCTATGCCAAGCTCGAACAGGAACTGCTTGAGGAGGTTAACAAACTCGGGATAGGCCCTGCGGGTTTTGGTGGCAAGACAACCGCGATTGCTGTTCATATCGAGCAGATGGCGACCCATATCGCCTGCCTGCCCGTTGCCGTCAATTTGAACTGCCATGCGGCACGTCATGCGGAGGTGACGCTCTAATGGCTTCTGCAAGCGAAACAAGACATATCGAGGGCCGTCTGGATATCTCCACTCGGGAATCGCTCCATGCTGGAGATGCCATCCTCTATACCGGCACCGTCTACACCGCTCGCGATGCGGCACACGCCCGGTTTGTAGCTGCGCTCGACCGCGGAGAGATTCTGCCATTCGACATCGACGGGGCAATCATATACTACGCTGGTCCTGCGCCTGCTCAACCTGGACAAGTCATTGGCAGCTGCGGGCCCACTTCAAGCTACCGTATGGACCCCTTTGCTCCCAGGTTACTAGACCTTGGACTTGCGGCAATGATTGGCAAGGGCATCCGCTCGCCCGAGGTTGTTGAGGCGATTCGTCGGAACAAGGCGGTGTATTTCGCTGCCATAGGAGGAGCTGCAGCCGTCATCGCCCAGAGTGTGAGGTCTGCAGAGGTTATCGCCTATGAAGATCTCGGAACTGAAGCCGTGCGCAAGCTCGAGGTCGTCGAGATGCCCCTCACCGTTGCCATTGACAGCACTGGCGCAAACATCTACGAGATTGGTCCCAAGGCGTACCTGGGAAGTCATTCCGAGGAAAACCGATGACACGCGCGTTTCCCGGGAAGAAGATGGAGCTTCTCGCCCCTGCAGGCGGGCGCGAGCAGCTTGAATATGCCATTCGGTATGGAGCTGATGCTGTCTATCTGGCGTGCGGCGGCTATGGCATGCGGCAGCGCGCGGACAATTTCACGATTGCTCAGCTCCCAGAAATCGTTGGGTATGCACATGCTCGCGATGTTGCCGTGCACGTCACAACGAATATCGTCATGCACGAGCATGATTTCGAAGACCTTCCTGGTTATTTTGCGGCTCTCGACGACGCGGGCGTCGATGCTACTATTGTTTCCGACCTTGGCGCACTTCGTCTAGCTCGAAAATATGCCCCGCATGTCGCGGTGCATGCAAGTACGCAGGCGAGCATCGCAAATGCAGAGGCTGCCTTGGCCTGGCATGATATGGGTGCTTCTCGTATCGTGCTCGCGCGTGAGCTTTCGCTTGCAGATATCAAGCGCATCACCGCAAAACTTCCACAAGACCTTGAAGTCGAAGCTTTTGTTCACGGGGCTATGTGCATGGCTTATTCGGGTAGATGCATGATAAGCGACTACCTCACAGGCAGGTCGGCTCTCACAGGTAATTGCACCCAGCCTTGCAGGTGGACCTACTCGGTTGTCGAAGAGTCTCGTCCGGGAAAATTCATGCCCGTGGAAGAGACAGCAGATGGCGCTTATATATTCAACGCGCAGGATATGAACATGATCTGCCATTTAGAAGAGCTGGAAGACGCAGGTGTGGACTCCATTAAAATCGAAGGCCGCAACAAGAAAGCCTTTTATGTGGCAACGGTTGTCAACGCATACCGTCAAGCTCTAGCTGGCGTTAATCCAGCCCTGCTCGAGCATGAACTTGATTGCACCTCGCATCGGCCTTTCAGCACGGGTTTCTATTACGGTCCTGCTCATCAGACCTGGGATAGTGTCGATTACATCCGGGGATGGGAATGGGCAGCAAGCGTCAATTCGTGCTCTCAAGAGGACGAGAACCTATGGGTATATGACGTGCTTTGTCGCAACCGGTTCTCATTGGATGATTCCTTTGAGCTCGTGACCCCTGGCGCTTCTGGGGTAGTGCTGCACATCAGCCGTATCGAAGGGTTCCCGGATTTCGACCTCGACCCCACCTTCACAGTTGAGGAGCCCGTTGCAAACCGCACCATGCAGCACTATGTCATCGTCTGCGACAAGCCTGCGCGCGAGGGCGACATCATTCGCGTGAAGCGCTGAGAGACTATGGAGTGATAATCCATGCAATCCGAAGTCGATGAGGAGTTCCTCAGACGCGTTTATGAGCAAGTGGCGCGCGTACCCGCTGGCAAGGTGTGCACCTACGGAGACATCGCCAGGCTTGCAGAATACCCCGGAGCCGCGCGAGAGGTGGGCATCGCCGTAAGCCGTGTGACTGCCGACATGCAGCTTCCTTGCCAGCGCATCGTCAACGCAAAGGGCACGCTCGCTCCCGACTGGGCATTCGGTGGCCCTGGGCGCCAGAAGGCGATGCTCGAGGCAGAGGGTATTATCTTCTTTGGAAACACTATCGATTTGGACCGCTGCCGCTGGCCTGAGCCGGAAGGCCCCGTGCAGCAACCGCTCTTCTAGCCAACGCAGGCTAGACAACCACGCACCTTTGCCACCACGCTCTATATGGCAACTAGCTTGCAAGTCCTGTCGCTATCTGTCTTCTGTTGTTTCTGCAACTGAAAAACGTATCCCGTTTGATACACTTTATGGAAGCTGTTCAAGACTTCCCGGGGAGCAAGATGGACACACAGGACGCATTCGAGAAGAAACGTGCCCGCGACCAGCGTATTGTTGACGAGATGATTGCCCTCTATTGCAAGGGAAATCATAAAGATTGCCAG
>CADBRF010000050.1 GCA_902796975.1 uncultured Coriobacteriaceae bacterium | reverse complement strand
GATGTCGAAAGCCTCGAAAAGCCTCTTGACCTTAAGGAATTGACGGCATTGGCGGTGGCGACCAGCATCGATGCGCTCGCGGTTGGCATCACCTTCGCCTTCCTCAATGTAAATATTCTCCCCGCCATTACCATCATCGGGCTGACAACATTCGCTCTCTCGCTGGCTGGCGTGGTAATTGGGCATAAGTTCGGGGCAGCCCACGAAAGGGTGGCGGGTATCATCGGCGGCATAGTTCTCATCGTGCTTGGCTTGCGCATCCTGCTCGAGCATCTCGGAATCATCGCGTTCTGATGCGCTGCCCATAGCTGGGGCCCGCCTGCGATTCCAACTGCTACAATGCCTTTTCAAGCAGACGAATGAGGAGGGTCCATGGGGGTCTTGGAAGCTGACTGCACGAGGCACATCGTTCGCATGTGTGGAGACGGGTTCAGACTGGGTTGGCACGAAAGCAATGGTGGCAACATCAGCTATCGCATGACCGAACATGATATTGCCGCATGCGAGGAAGACTTTGTCTCTGGAGGTTCCTGGCACGAACTCGACGAAGCCGCCCCAGCGCTCGGGGGAATGCATTTCATGGTGACGAGGTCAGGCGGGCATATGCGAAGTGCCCATATAGACCCAGCTTCAAGCTTGGGGATTATCGAGCTTGATGAAGCTGGTAGCTCTTGGCGCCTTGTCTGGGGGCTTGAAGGTGGTGGAAAGCCGACGAGCGAACTCCCCACGCATATTATGGCGCATGCCCGGAGGTTCGAGGTTGCCAATGGAGACGAGCGCGTCATCTACCATGCTCATTGTCCCAATATTGTCACGCTTTCCACGCTCTTGGCTCCGAATTCACGTGTCTGGACACGGGCGCTTTGGTCCTGCATGACCGAGAGCGTTGTCTTCTTCCCACAAGGTGTGGGAGTTGTTCCCTGGATGGTGCCAGGCGGGCCAGAGATTGCCCGCGTTTCGCGAGACATGCTTGTCTGGTGCCGCGCGATTATCTGGACGCAGCATGGCATTTTCGCAAGTGGGCAGAACTGCGATGATGCATTCGGCCTTGTACATGCAGTTGAAAAAGCGGCGGGATATTACCTTACGGCACGTGCGGCAAACGGTGGCAAGGACCCAATCTATACCGTATCGGATGAACAGCTTCGGCAGGTCTGTGCTCGCTACGGTTTAGCCCCGAACGAGGAATTTCTCGACTAGTCCTCGTCCTTTCCTCGTCCCTCTTCTTCATGCAAGAAGCGTTCGAAAATGCGCGCACGCTGTTCTTCTCCGGGAAGCTCGCTATTGTATTTCAGGTAGAGAGCCGATATTTCTTCACGCTGCTTTGCGCTGAGGTCTTTGCGCTCCTGGATGTGCCGATGTGCAAGCTCGCGGGCTTCCTTGCGCTCCTCGGGGTTGCCGATGCTGTCAATGCTCTCTGTCATTCGCTGATGCGCCTGTCTATGGTATTCTTTCGCGCGTTTTCGCTCGAGCTCGATGTGCTCGTGAAGAACGTGGCGGACGGGCTCATTGCCCTCCGCTATCTCGTGAATTGCCTTGATGGGCTCTGCATCTGCGACGGTGTAGGCAATCTGCCCTAGGAAGGGCATGAGAAACACCGTAAGTGCGCCTGCGGAAACGAGGACGGAGGCTATCGAGCTCTCCATCATGCCATTATTGACCGAAATGGATGTGATGGCGACGATGAGGGGGAGAGCAGTGGTGCAGTAGAAGGCAACGCTCAGGCGGTTGTGCATGGGGATATCGCGGGTGGACTTGCGCATGGTGAGCGACACCACGATGGGCACGCAACGTACGAGGATAAGTCCGAGAATGAAATAGACAAGCACGAGCGGCATAGCGGCGACGGCAGACAGGTCGATCTTGCAGCCAGAGACGATAAAGAAAAGCGGGATGAAGAACCCGTAGCCAATGCCCTCAAGCTTGGACTCTAGACGTGGATGGCCATCGGGAATAATGAAGCGGAGCACAAAACCTGCAGCAAAGGCTCCAAGTACGATGTCGAGGTCAAAAATCGCGGAAAAGGCCACGAGAGCTACGAGTATGAGCACGGTTACGCGCACGAAGGTCTGGGAGTTTGTGTCTGCCTTTGACTCCAGGAACTGGTAGATTCGCGAACCTCCTCTGCGCGCTTTCGACCCCGCAACGCCCATCCAGATGCAGATTGCGAGAAAGGCGAGCAGTATGAGGGCAGTCTGCCAAGTAGAGCGAGACGAGAGCAGCAGGGCGACTGCGAGGACAGGCCCGAGCTCACCCCAAGTGCCATAGGAAATGACGAGGTCGCCTTCGCGTGTACCCATGAGCCCACGGTCTTTGATGATGGGCATGAGCGTACCGAGTGCGGTTGTGGTGAGAAGAAGCGCCATGGCAAGCGCAGCAGTTGGACCATTGCCGATTTCGGGCAGAACGGCAGTGAACACGATGGCAATGGCGAAGGTGACGCCCCAAGTTGCAAGGCCGTGTTTTCCGTCGGTGCCCGAAAGAGATCTGGGGTCAATCTCATAACCAGCGAGCAAGAAGAGGAAGGCGCATCCGAGCTCGGAGAGGAGCGAGATGGATTCAAGCCCTGATTCTATGAATCCAAGCATGTTCGGCCCGAGGATAGCTCCAGCTAAGATCAGTAGCACGGTTTCAGGAACAACTTGCCGGGGAATAATGCGGGCGATAAGAGGTGCAAGCGCAGCGATGAGGCAGATAATCGCTAGTGAGACGAATTCGGTTGCCATTGAAAGTTCCTAGTTTCTGATTGTGGACATGCGCGTCGAGACGTTGCGCATAATTAATTTTTGCGGAGTATACTATCTTTTCTCAACGCCCGGCGCGAAGAGCCGCTGAGCGCACCGAAAAGTTCGAACGTGTCCGGTGTGTCTGTTCGCCTGGAAGGAGCCCGCATGAATATTGCACAGCTGATGGACATGATGATTTCTGCTCTCGAAAAGGGGCAGATTCCAAAAGTTGGCCCCGATGACCTGCCTTGTTTCTCTATCGAGAATCTCCATGACAACCCGCTTGTTGCTCTAGAAGCCTTGCCGAATCTGCTTGAGAGCCTGAGCGCCGAAGATATTCCAACGCTCGAACGCGCTCGTCTTGCCGCTGAGGAAGGCGAGCATGCCTGGCTCGGCTTCAAGATCGTTCTCGATGCTGAGCAGGCAACCGAGCGCAGCACTGAAGGCGAGTGGATGCTCAAATTTGACACGGGCAGCGCCGATGGAGAAAGCGGCATCTTCTTCGATAACGAGAAGCATGAGATTGTGTCTGCTCGTCCGGTGAGCAAGCGGGATTTCTTTCAGATGAACGACATCACGAGTGGTCCCGCCATGCATAGCGCCCAAT
>CADBRF010000049.1 GCA_902796975.1 uncultured Coriobacteriaceae bacterium | reverse complement strand
GCGACGAATGCCATACGCGGGTTGAAATGCGCGCGTTTCACATTTTCCCATACCAAAGACGATGCGCGATTGGCGATATGCCCAACGGTTCCCAAAACGGCAGGGCGCGATGAAGCTTTCTCTCTAGTTGTTAGCTCACCTGAGAAGCGTCTGCATCACTCGCATCGGGAGCGAGCTCTTCCATGAGGCTTGTCACCTTGAGCTGGGCGGTATCGAGACGGCCGCGGAGCATGGCGATGAGCTTGACGCCGCGCTCATAGCTCACGAGGCTCTGCTCGAGCTCGAGCTGGCCGCTTTCCAACTGGCGCACAATCTGGTCGAGCTCCGCAAGACCCTGCTTGAAGCTCAGGTCGTCGAGGTTTTCCTCGGAGTTCTGAATCTCCTGATCTGCCATGTTCTAATCCTCCTTCTGCACGGCAGTTACCGTGCACGAAAGCGTACCGTCTTTTACCCGTACGGAAATATCATCGCCAGAAGCCACCTGAGAGGCGCTTTCCACAACGTGCCCATCTTCGGAATAGGTAATGGAATAGCCACGTGTGAGCGTCTTGAGCGGCGAAAGCGCATCGAGCTTTGCAGCCGCTATGCCCAACTCACGCTCACGGGCAGAAGTGAGCGCCTTGCCTTCTCGCATAAACGATGTCTGCGCATTGCTGAGCATGAGCGCAGCCCGTGAGACGAGCGAGGAACCGCACTGCCTGAGCCGCAAGGTCTCGCTCTGCAGCATCTGGCTATTGCGGGCGAGCGAACCGGGCAATGCCCGTTCCAGACGTCCGTCGAGTACGTCCACGCTCTGCAGGTATTCGCCCGTGAGGTAATAGGAATCTGTGAAAAGCGGGCGGCTGGCAATGCTCTCCACCTTGCGAGCGGTAGAGGAAAGCCTGTTCTCCAGGCGCATCTCCATCTGCGTTGCAGTGGAGGTGAGATATTCGGCAAGCATAGACCCCGTATATTCCGTCACCGCTTCCGCAGCGGCAGTTGGCGTGGCGCAGGCGAGGTCTGAAACCATGTCCGCAATATGGCGGTCTGGCTTATGACCGATACCCGTAACCACGGGAATACGACTCGCCGCGATATCGCGCGCAAGCCCCTCGTCGTTGAAGGGCATGCGGTCTTCAAAAGAGCCACCGCCGCGCACGAGCAGAATGACATCGGGAGCTGGAGTGACCGAATTGGCATAGGCGAGCATCCGCCGCATTCCCTCGACCGCCATATCGCCCTGAACGTTTGTCGCAAAGAACTGGACTTGGACCAGCGGAAACCTGCGCTGGAGCGTGGTTATTACATCATGAGGAGCCTCACCAGTGGAAGACGTGATAAGCGCAATCCGTTCTGGGAGCTTGGGGATGGATCTGCCAGGACGGTCGTTGATAACGCCCTCGGCGCGAAGACGGGCGATACGCTGCTCGACTTCCATGCGCAGCCTGCCGTCTCCTGCAAACTCCACATTGTCAACGACGAACTGCATCTCCCCACGGTTCATCCAACAGGTGAACCTGCCGGTGAGCACTACCTTGTTGCCATCCTGCGGACGGACGGGACTCCGGTTGAGCTGTCCAGCATACATAACGCAGCTGAGCATATTGGTATCATCGCGCAGCTTGAAAAAGGCATGACCGCCCCTGGACATCTTCATGCCGGAGATTTCGCCCAAGACCATGAGGCGGCCCAGGCCCTCGAGGCGCCCCTTTGCCGCGCGCATGACCTGCGTTACCGACCAGACCTGCTGCTCCTCGCTTTGCATGGACATTGCCAGAGCCTAGCGGTCGTTGACGATGTTGAGGAAGTAGAGCAGCTGCATGACGCTCGTGAGAGCGGCGGCGACATAGGTGAGCGCAGCGGCGGTAAGCACCGTGCGCGCTCCACCTTTGGCGCTGCCGCCGACCATGAGGGTATCGCCGATATAGTTGAGTCCGCGGTGCGAGGCATTGAATTCGACCGGAAGGGTGACCAGCTGGAACGCCACAGCGAAAGCGTAGAAGATGATGCCGAGGTACATGAGCTCAAGCCAGTTGAGCATGATGCCCACGAAGAGGATGATGAGCCAGGCGCTGGATCCGAAGTTGGCAACGGGCACGAGAGCAGACCGCAAGCGCATGGGAAGGTAGCCCTGAGCATGTTGAACGGCATGGCCACATTCATGACAGGCGACTGCCATGCCAGAGATGCTCGGGCTGTCGTAGATGCCCTCGGAGAGACGGACAACACGGGTGCGCGGATCGTAATGGTCTGTGAGCGTGCCCGCAATGCGCTGAACTGGGACATCGTAGAGCCCATAGGAATCGAGCATGCGCCGGGCAACCTGGGCCCCCGTCATGCCGAGCTGGTTGGAGACCGTAGAATACTTTTTATAGGAGGAGTTGATAAACCCCTGTGTTGCAAAACCGATGACCATCGTAATGACGATGAGAAGCATGTAGCTCACTGCTACCTCCAATCAAAAGATCGGTTCCATACTACACGAGGCATACGACAGCTTCGTAACAGATTTATGACCGCATCTCCACGTTGATCTGCCTGCCATCGAAATGCAGGGCGAGCTTGCCGGCGAGAAGGCTCTCGAGTTCCTTGCCAACCATCTGATAGCGCCACCCCTCGAGAACGCCAAGGTCTTCGCGGTGACCGCGGGCGAGTTTGGAAAGCTCTTCGCGGTTGACGAGCACAGGAGCCGCCACGCCATTTTCCGCGGCGCGCACAGAGACGAGTGCGGACATCAGGTCAACAATTCCATCCGCCTCGTGCAACCCCTTGTCATGATGCTCTTTCTTGGGGAGCTGCTCTTGGGGAGTTTCCACACCCTTGCGAACCGCTTCCAGAATCTGGTTGACCGCCTTGTGGCTGAGCCGGGAAGCAAGGCCGCGCACCTCGAGCAGACGTGCTGAGGTGTTTGGCTCCTTGCGGGCGATTTCCACAATTGCCTCATCGGCAATAACCCATTTACGTGGTACGTTGCGGCGCTTGGCTTCGGTTTCACGCCAGGCAGCGACTTCACGCACGATGGCGAGCTGCTGGCGCGTAAGCGAGGAGATGCGCTTCACATGACGCCACATCTCGCGAGGCTCGTGATCGTATTTGGCAGGGTTCCTCAGCTCGGCGAACTCCTCATCCAGCCAGGAGAGACGATTAGACTTCTCCAGAGTAGCCACCATGCTCCGGTAGATGCGGGGCAGGTATTCGACATCTTCTATGGCATATTTGAGCTGGGTCTTCGTGAGCGGACGGCGTGACCAGTCGGTAAAGCCATCAGCCTTGGCGAGCTTCACTCCGCACATATCGCGCACGAGTGGTCCGTAGCCAATCTGCAGGGGCTTTCCCAAGAGAGCCGCCGCAACTTGCGTATCGAAAAGCGGCGTGGGCAGCACACCGGTCTCGTGATACAGGATATCGATATCCTGCGAGCCGGCATGGAAGATCTTCACCATATCCTTCTTAGCTAACAAGGCGCCGAAGGGAGTGAGGTCGTCCAACGCGAGCGGATCGATGATTGCTTCAGTCTTGCCATTGTTCACTTGAAGCAGGCACAGCTTGGCGTAATAGGTTTTCTCGCGGAGAAACTCGGTATCAATTGCCAGCAAATTGCTATCGGCGAGCTCGAGACAGTAGTCCTCGAATGCGCTCTGGCTGTCTATATAGCGGCTCATGCCCTCTTTCCTGCTTTCTTACCATCAATGGCTTTATCTGTCATATCGAACACGACATCAACGCTCGCCTGCACCGCTTCGGTAGCGCGGGATACATCTACTACGCCGTCTTCCCCCTGCCCTGTCTCTTTCACCGCCGCGGCTACGGCCTCGCGAGCCTTTCTCCAGGTGCTGTGCTCGCGCATCTGGCGCTGCAGCATGATGAGGAGCGACACCCCAAAGCCGAAGAGCATCATGGCATAGAGGATGGTCGAGAGCGGGGCTCCCGCAATCGTCTCCACGAGCATGCTCTGCAAGAGAAGCTCAACGCCTACGAGCGTGATGAAAGAGAGCGCGAGAATCTTTATTTCGGGATTGCGGTTGATGAAATTACTGATGGGGTCGGCGAAAACGATCATGATACTCACCGCGCCAATGACCGCGATGATCATGACGAGGAGCTTTCCCGAGAGGCCAGCTGCCGTGATGACAGAGTCAAGCGAGAAGACGACGTCCATAACCATGATGATACCCACAGCGCGGGGAAGAGAAATGGTTCCACGGCGCTTAACCTGTTCATCCTCAGAATCCTGCTCGGAGACGTCGAGGAAAGTCTCTTTGAGTTCGGTTATGCCTTTGTAGATGAGGTAGACGCCGCCCAGGAGGAAGACCAGCCCGCGTACGTTAATTGGCGTTTCGGCGCGTCCAATGCCAAAGGGCAACGTAAAAAGCGTGTTGTTGATGGAGATAATCCACACGACGCAGCATATGAGGATGCATCGGCTCACCATGGCAGCAGCAAGGCCAAGCTTACGGCCGAAATGCTGCTTCTCTTCGGGGAGCCTGTCTGTGGTGATTGCAATGAAGACGAGGTTGTCTATGCCGAGAGCCATCTCCAGGAACATGAGAATAGCAACTTCAGCCCACCCGGCGGGCGTAGTGAGCGGGGCGACAAGCCCAGCGAGAAACTCCAACGTGCCTCCTTCGGACGAGACGAGCGTCCGTCGTAAAACCAAAACGTCTGCCATTATACGAAAACTACGCAAGCTGGCTACGGGAAACGCCGGTAACGATACCGGCCATTTGCAAACGGATGATTATCTCGACGTGATAAGGTGAGCGAGCGCACCCATCACAAGAAGGAGTTTCCATGCGAGCACTTATCCAACGCGTCACCAGTGCACACGTCGTCATCAACGACGGCACGAAAGGCACGATTGAGAAAACGGTAGGCCCAGAACCCTCCCGCTCGATAGAAAAAGGTTTCGTCATATTGCTCGGTGTGGGAGAAAACGACTCCAGGGAGCAAGCCGACAAGCTCTGGCACAAGATTTCGCGGCTCCGCATTTTCGATGATGAAACGGGCAAGACGAACCTTGCGCTCGCCGATGTTGCAGGTCAGGTGATGGTCGTCTCGCAGTTCACCCTCTATGCTGACTGCAAGCGCGGGAACCGGCCCAGCTTCACCCGAGCAGGAAAGCCCGATATGGCATGCGATCTCTACGCCTACTTCGTCTCGCTCGTCTTGCGTGATCTTGGTGTATGTGCTGTGGGAGAGTTCGGCGCAGATATGAGCGTCCAGCTCGAGAACTCGGGGCCTTTCACCATCTGGCTCGACACCGATACGCTCTAGGCGTAGAAGTGCGGAAATTGCGCGCGTAGCGAATGCGTAGCACTCATGTAGCACCCACATGGAAAGGGCAAGAAAAAAGCCCAGACGCGAATAAGCGTCTGGGCTACAGTTTTTATGGTGGGCGTTACT
>CADBRF010000048.1 GCA_902796975.1 uncultured Coriobacteriaceae bacterium | reverse complement strand
TCATCGCCGAGGTTCATGGCGACGAGCATGCCGTTGGCAATGGCGATGATGTTCTTGGCAGCAGCGCAGAGCTCAACGCCCAGAACGTCATCGGAAGTGTAGACGCGGAAGTACGAGGTGGAGAAGAGCGTCTGGAAGAACCGGGCGGTCTCAGGCTCTGAAGACGCTACAACCGTTGCGGCGATGAGCTCGCGGGAGACCTCTTCTGCGTGGTTGGGGCCAGCGAGACAGGCAAGGTGGTCTTCCCTGCCGAAAGCGTCAGCGAGCACCTCGATCATGGTGTAGCCGGTGCCAGCTTCAACGCCCTTGGAGAGAATGACTGCGGGCGTGGCGGCATCGACGTAGGGAGCCATCTGCTCTGCCGTCTGCCGCACGTAGGCTGATGGGGTCACGAAAACGATAGCATCCACGCCACGCAGGACCTGTTCGAAATCCGAAGAAGCGGTCGTGTTGGGAAGTTCAATAGCCGGAAGGTGGCGCGGGTTGTGATGAGACTGGTTGATGGCCTGGGCCGTGTTCTCATTGCGGGTCCACAGGGAAACCTCATACCCCTTGCCTCCAAGCAGGTGCGTGACAGCCGTACCCCATGTGCCAGAACCTATGACTGCAACACGCTGAGCCATGATGATTTCCTTTCACTCGAATACGACACGACCGTCGAGCTGGGTGCCTCTTTTGCGGCTTATCTGTCGCGATGAAACGAGAACTTGGATTCTTCGCCTGCGAGGATGCGCTTGATGTTCGACCTATGAGCATAGACCACAAAGACGGCCACTACGATGCTGAAGATCACGACGGGCACTGACCCCTGCTCCCAGAACGCCGCCGCGAAGGGAAAGGAGATGGCGGCGGCAATGGAGCCGATGGAAATCGTCCTCGTGGGCAGGGCGAAGATGAGGAATACGACGAGGATTGTGATTGCGACCGCCGGGAAGGCTACCAGAATGGAGCCGAATCCAACGGAGATGCCCTTGCCGCCCGAGAACTTGAGCCAGGGACTGTAGAGATGCCCGAAGATGGCACACGTCACCGCGATGATGAGCACGAGGTCGAACTGCCAGCCGAGAATATCTGGGTTTTGAGAGAGCAGAAGCCGCGCCAGCGCCACTCCCACCGCGCCTTTGAGCATGTCGCAGAGGAAGGTGCTCACGAAACCCATAGCGCCGAACTGACGTCCCATGTTAGTGGCACCAATAGAACCCGATCCGCCATCACGCGGGTCCGCGTGGTAGAAGAGACGGCCTATGACGACGCCGCTGGGAATGCTGCCGAGCAGATATGATTCTACTGCGGCGAGAATCGCAATGAGGGCAAACGACACGGCTAGTTCTTTCTCTTGAACTTGAGACGGATAGGAGTGCCTTCGAGGTCGAATTCCTCGCGGAGTCTGTTCTCAAGATAGCGCTCGTAGGAGTCATCGATGAGCTCGGGGAAGTTGGCCCAGAAGGTGAAGACCGGGGGCTTGGTGCCCGTCTGCGTGATGTAGTTGAGCTTGAGGCGCTTGGTCCCCTTGTTGACCGTATGGCCGAATTCCCTCAGCTCGGTGAGGAAATGGTTGAGCTTGCTCGTTGAGATGGTGGTGTTATAGCCCTTGAAGGCGAGGTCGATGGCATCCCAGATGCGATGGACCGAGCGGCCCGTGAGCGCGCTGATGGCGATAGAAGGCGCATACTTGACGAACTCGAGTTTTTCTTCCACCTGGTCGCGAATGTCGTCGCGCTTGTCCGGATCCTCGATGAGATCCCACTTGTTGAGGAGGACGACCATGGCATCTCCTGCCTCCGCGGCAAGACGCGCGACGCGCTGGTCCTGGTCAGTGACGCCGAGGGTGGAATCGACGAGCAGCAAGACGACCTGGGCACGGTCAATTGCCCTGAGGGCGCGAACGAAGCCATAGTACTCGACGCTCTCGTCGATCTGCGACTTGCGGCGAATGCCTGCCGTGTCCACGATGCGGTAGCGTTTGCCGTCGTGCTCGACGATGGTGTCGATAGCATCGCGCGTGGTGCCGGCGACATCGCTCACAATGGAGCGCTCCATGCCGGTGAGACGGTTGGTGAGACTGGACTTGCCAGCGTTGGGGCGACCGATGAGCGCGACGTTGATTTCGTCATCATGCTGCTCTTCCTCGACAACTGCCGGAAGGTTCTCCACAACCAGATCGAGAACATCACCCGTGCCATGGCCGTGGACGGCACTAACGGGCATCGGGTCGCCTAAGCCGAGGGAGTAGAACTCCCAGAGCTTCTCCTCTTCCGTCTCTGGGTTATCAAGCTTGTTCACGCAGAGGATGACCGGAGCCTTGGCGCGCTGCAGGATGCGGGCGATGCGGTCGTCCTCCTCGAGCATGCCCGTGCTCCCATCCACGAGGAAGATGATGACGTCGGCTTCCTCGGTGGCAAGCATTGCCTGAGCGGTGATGGACTGCTGGAACCGGTCGCTTTCGCCTAAGGCAATACCACCGGTGTCGATGATGATGAAGTCTCTTCCGTTCCAGTCGGTCTCATGGTAGGAACGGTCTCTGGTGACGCCGCGCATCTCATGGACGATGGCGTCATTGGAACGCGTGAGGCGGTTGACGAGCGTGGACTTGCCAACATTCGGGCGACCGACCACAGCGACGATGGGCAGGGACATAACTCTCCTCGCTTTACAGGTGTGACAGACGCACATGGCAGGCTCGGACTTCATCCGATAGCCATATGCCGAACTCTCATTGTACCCTACCGCAATGCCTGGAGAATGGGAGACACGTTGTACGTGCAGATGACGGGCGCCGTGCCCGTCCCCGTGCGGATATCTTCGAGCGTAGAGTCGTCGAGCATGACATGGTCGGCGTTGAAAATGCAGTCAGGCAGGATGACGAGCCCCTGGGGTTTTACCGCATTCAACGCGGGGATGATGTCTGTTGCCGTGAGCAGCCCCGTCACATCGACATTGCCCCCGTAGTAGTTGTTCTTCACGGGGAGCATGGTGACCACCTGGGCCAACGGCGAATGCGCGAGCAGACGGCCGAGCACGCGGCCAAACGCCTCGCCAACCACGATGGTCGCCTTGGGAAGCCCCGCTCGAGCTTGGGCAATTTCGGCAATCTCAGCCTTTGACGCCTCCCAATCGTCGATGAAGGTGCGCATCATACCGATGCCGTCGTAGTACATGGGCATGCCGTCGTAGAACCAGGCAGGCGGAAAGTCCAGATGGGCATCGAGGTAGAACTCGTCGGAAAGATGATAGCGGGTCACTCGCGTATCGTTTCGGGAGTCCTCCTGGAACTCGCGGACGATATCCACCACTTCGCGTGCCAGCTCGGGATTATCGGAATATGACCAGGTGAACCGGTCTTGGAATTTGGTGTAGCCGAGCGGGACGATGCCCACGGAGAGGACATTGGGCCAAGCTTCAAGCCAGCTTAAAGTGTTGGTGAGCTCGATGCCATCGTTCACGCCGGGCACGAGGACGAGCTGCGCATGCACCTCTATCCCCGCCTCGAGCAGGCGTGTGAGCATCTCTTTGCCATGCCCGGCATTACGGCCCATGAGCTGAGCTCGAACATCGTCGCTTATGGCATGCACGGAGACATGCAGAGGCGAAAGGCCATAGTCCACAATCCGCTGGAACTGAGCTTCGGTGAGGTTGGTGAGCGTCACGAAATTGCCTTGGAGAAAGGAGAGCCGGTAATCGTCATCGCGCTCGAAAAGCGAGGTGCGGGCTTCGTGCGGGAGCATGCGCATAAAGCAGAAGCTGCAGTTGTTCCTGCACGTGAGAAGCTGGTCGAAAAGGACATCGGTGAATTCTATGCCCCAGTCTTGCCCGAGGTCGCGCTCGAGAAGGGCAGTCTCCCCATCGTCAAGGGTCAGCTCGACGGAGAAGCCATCGGACTGCCAGCGCCATTCGATGATGTCTTCGAGTGGCACGCCTTCCACCTCGGTTGCGACCATGCCGGGTTCAAGCCCCGCCTCCCATGCAGGAGAGCCCTCCTCAACCGAGGCGATGACAGCGCGGCAAGATGATACACTGGCGGATACTGGACGCTCGTAGGCACTCAGATGCGATGCCGGCGCGCTCGCATCGGTTCCGGAAAAAGCCTGTCTGTTTGGGAATTCGCTCATGTGCGGCGTTGTTTGGTTTCTCTCGTAGTTGACGGGGTCTGCCTGCGCTTATAGGTTTTCAAGATAGCGCTTGACTTCTTCGATCTGAGAAGCTGGTGTTGAAGCGCCAGCAGTAATCCCCACGTGCTCAACTGCCTTAAATGCCACGGGGTCGAGTTCGTCTGTACTCTCGATATGGTAGGTGGCGGGGCACAGCGGCTTGCACACCTCATAGAGCCGGTGGGTGTTGCCCGAGTTGTGCCCGCCGATGACGACCATGGCATCGACCCTGCTGGCAAGCTCAGCCGCGGCACGCTGGCGCACCTGCGTGGCATTGCAGACAGTCTCCTTGACAAGGACTTCATCCGCCAGCTCGCGCACGCAGGAAAGCACGGCGTTCACGCGCTTCTCGCTCTGGGTGGTCTGGATGACGACGCCCACCTTAGCAGGAAGCGTCTCTGGAAGCTTGGATGGTTCATCGGCAACGGCGACTACCGCTTTGCCACCCCACGCGCGAATGCCCTCGACCTCGGCGTGCTTGGGCTCTCCGATGATTACCACGGCATAGCCAGCGTCTGCAAGTTCCTTGGCATGCTGTTGCACCTTGGAGACATAGGGGCAGGTGGCATCAACCACGTTGAAGCCCCGCTCCTTGGCCTCGGCGATAATCTGCGGAGCCGTCCCGTGGCTTCTCAGAATGAGGGTGCCCGTCTGTGCCTCGTCGAGAGAGTTCGCAACGGAGACACCGTCTCCTTCCAGCTCCGCCACCACGCGCGGATTGTGGATGAGAGGCCCGAGCGTGTGAACGGGCCGGACATCGCCTTTCGCTTCTCGTGTCAGACGAAGCGCACGTTCGACCCCATAGCAGGCGCCCGCATTCTCAGCAATCTCGATTGTTCGCTTCATGGAGAGCCTTTCTCTTTAGAAATCGCTGCCTAGATTATGCCTGCTCGACTGGCACGGCTTCTCCACGGCTTTCGAGCGAAGGCGCAAGAATGCCACCCAGCTCGGGGTTGCCGGGAACAAGCTCGGGATGGGCAGCTGGAGCATGCCCGCCCGCTTCATCGCGAAGGGCAAAAACCTCCTGCATGACATACTGGGCGATGAACTGGCCACGCCCCTTTCGCGGGAGCGCGTCGAACTTCTCGTCTTTGATATCAATAGGCTTGCCAACATTCAGCGTGCACGTGGGGAAATGCATGAGCTTGGAACCCTCAGGACGGATTTCATCGGTTCCCGCTATGCCCACGGGAAGAATCTTCGCCTTGCCCATCTGGGCGATGAGGGTAAGGCCGGCATGGGCCTCGTAGCTCTTGTCAGCCTTGTTCATGCGAGTGCCCTCGGGGAAGATCATGAGGTTCTCGCCGCGCTTCAAAGCAGCCGCGGCGCGTTTGATCGCCGTCCGGTCTGCACTGTCTGGGTCAATCGGAATAGCGCCCGAACGTACCAGGAAAGGGCCTATAACAGGCCTGAACAGCGAAGTCCTGCCGAGAAACCGGCAGCCAAGACGCCTCCCATACAAAACGCACCACAAGAGCAGCGGGTCTACATAGGAAACGTGGTTGAGAGCGATAACGTAAGGCTCTTCTCCAGGCTTGGGCAGGTTCTCGGCACCCTTCACCCGATAGCGGAAGAAGAGCTTCAGAAACGGCCTGATGATATAGGCGGAGATGAGAATTGACCAGTTATGCACGTGACGCCAGGGCACCCAAATCGGCCCGTCGCACCATTCGTCTTTCGATTTGAAAAATGCCATTAGGCGCGTGCCTCTTTTGCAAGCTCGGCAATCTGAGCGCATACCTCATCGATGGTGAACCCCGTGCTATCGAGCATATGGGCGTCCTCGGCGGGCTTAAGCGGAGAGGTTTCACGTGTGGAGTCCTGGCGGTCGCGCTCGCGGATAGAAGCGAGAATGACATCCGGATCGGTCTCGCCCACGCCACGGGCAGCGTTCTGAGCGGCACGGCGACGAGCACGCTCCTCAGGCGCTGCCGTGAGGAAGACCTTGACCTCGGCGTTGGGGAAGACAACCGTGCCGATATCACGGCCCTCCATGACGACGTCGTCTGTGGCTGCCATCGTGCGCTGCATGGCTACCAGCGCCTCGCGCACCGCCGGGATAGCGGAAACACGGCTCACTGCCGTATCGACTTCGTGAGTTCGAATGGCGCGGGTGACATCGGTCCCGTTCACGCTCACGCTCGAAGGAAGCGGATTGCCCGCCTCGTGACCGAAGATGATTTGGGCTTTTTGGGCGAGGTCGCCGATGCGCGCAGCATCATCCAGATCGACGCCGCCATCGAGAGCGAGCCATGCGATGCAGCGGTACATCGCGCCGGTATCCATATAGTGAAAGCCCAGGTTCTTGGCAACCTGCTTGGCAACGGTAGACTTTCCAGAACCCGCAGGTCCATCAATAGCGACTATCACACGTCCTCCTTCTCGGGTTTTCGAACACACGAGAGTTTACCATCAGGCAGCACAGGGTCAACGCTCCCCCGCCGCAAAAGAACGCCATGCAAGGCAGCGCGGGGATTCAGCGCAGCTTTTCTGCGCAAGCAAGCTCCACGACCCTGTAAGCGCCATCATAGACGCCCGCATCCTTGGCAGCCTTGATGTTCTCGCACATGCCTTCGACGATGCCAGAATCGGAGAGCATGAGGTCGATCATGGAGAGCACTTCTTGCGTGTCGTCCATCTCGTAGGTGCCATCTCCCACCTCGGCAGCGCGAATCGCGCCCCAGGCCTCGTGTCCACCCACACGGTGAATCATGAGCTTGGGCACTGGGTAGTAAGCAAGCTCGCTCGGCTTGGTGATGAGGACATCCGATGCGCGCATGAGAAGGTTGGTCGAGTAGACGGCGCCAAAGATGTCCGCGTCGTAGAAGGCATGGATGCCATAGACATCGCCGGAAAGGGCAGACTTGGCGAAGGCAGCGGTGCGGTCGAAGTCCCCGAAATGACACGATGCCTCTGCAAGAGCCGGAAGCTTCTTGACGAGCTCCTTCCAGACCTTGTCATGGTCTCCAACGTTGATGAAGAGCACGGCCTTGCCCGAATCGATTGCCGGGAGCAGGTGCTTGATTATGTCCTCGAAAAGCTGAGCCTGCGCTCCTGCGCCGCCCACGGAGAGCAGAAAGCGCATGGGCTTGCCCTTCTTCATGCGCTCGCACCGAGCTGCGCAATCCGTCTCGATGTTCTGGACGAGCTCATGGTCTATATAGTGGCCGGTGCAGACGATGCTCTCAGAGGGCATGGGCACAAGCTGGCGCTCTGGGTCCATTCCGCGCAGCATCCGGTAGCCCAGGTAGGCGCTCTGGGTCTGTACCGTGTGGAGCGACCCTTCTGCCAGGTGAAGCGCCATGGGCCAGTTGTCTGGAATCGCGTTAACCACATGGGTGAGGCCCGCATGCACTGCAGCCTGCGACGGCCAGGCGTGCGTTCCGATAAAGGGAACATCGCGCGGCAGGTCACGGTAGACGGGCACCATGAGCTCGGTGCATTTCTGATCGGAGGCGTTGTAGGAGAGCTTGCGGAAGCCCTCCGAGTTCATAGGCTCCCATACGAGCTTGTCAAAAGGCGCGACCTTCTGGCTCATGCGCGAGCCAGCAGAATAGAGACGGTTCTGGAAGGCGACAAGCTTGGTGGCTGTGGTCTTGGGAAATCCCATCACATCAAACCAGTAAGGGGTCTTTCCCAACGCACGCGCGGCAGATGCCATGGCCATGGCAATGCGATAGTGGCCAAACCCCATGCGGATGGTGCCAATAACGACTGGCTCTCCCGCCCCAGCAAGCCTGGCATCTTCGCCAAGGCAAAGGGCCGGCTCCTTCTTGTCTGCCAGATGAAGCGTCCTCACGCCCAAGCGCGTGCCTATGACCGGCGTGGGCGAAGCGGCCAGGTGGTAAATCTTGGAAGAATCGTCGCCAAACATGCGCACATAGCGCTTCTTTGCCGCACAGGCAGAAGCGTAATCCTTTTCGCCTATGGTATTGCCAAAGATAACCGCAGCGCGGTCTGGTTCGGTGGTCTTGCTGGGGATGATCCGCATCTCTTTTGTGAGGTCGTTCTCTGCCATGTGGCTTTCCTCGCTTCCAGCCATCTGTACTGCACTCTTAACACCTTGAACGAATGCAAGGACGGTTCATTTCCCCTATGATACTCCAGAGAACACGCTCTATTTTTCCAGAGAGGATTGTCCATGCCCGATACGAACACCACTGCCGAGGTCAGCACCGCTCAAGCAGATGCCGTTACAGCCGCACAGGCAGAACAAGGCGAAGTCAGCATCGAGAAGGCAGAGCAGAAATCAGCTGCCGCGCCCGAGCAGGAACCAGACGGAAAATCTCGCCGGAAAAAACGGGGCAAGAAGGCAAAACAGCCCGAAGAAGAGGAAGTCGTCCTTCCCGAAGGCAAGAAGCTGGCAACTAATGGCGTGCTCTGGCTCTTTGCAATCGGTCAGCTGGGCTGGTCCATGCTTTCGGGCATTATCAGCAACTGGCTCGTCTACTTCTACCAGCCGGGCGCGTCTCTTCTTTCCCAGGGCCATCAGCTCTTCATCACCCAGGGCGCCGTTTTCGCTGGTCTTACCGTCATCGGTCTCATCACCGCCTCGGGCCGCATCTTCGATGCCATAACCGACCCGCTCATCGGCTCTCTCTCCGACCGCTGCAAGCACAAGCTCGGCAGGCGCATTCCCTTCATGCGCTACGCTGCCATTCCCTTTGGCGCTGTCACCGTGCTCGTCTTCATCTCTCCGTTCAATGGGGTTGGAGGTATCAACAACCTCTTCTTGCTGGTCACGGTTCTCCTCTTCTACCTATGCATGACCTGCTACTGCACGCCCTATAACGCCCTTATCCCCGAGCTCGGCCGCACTCAGAAGCTCCGCATCAACGTCTCCACCTTCATCTCCACCACTTACTTCTTCGGCACGGCTTTCGCCTACCTCGTACCCAATATCGCGGGGCTCTTCGAGGCGAGCATGGGCAGCGTGGGCAGCTTCCGCATGACCATTGGCATTCTCGCCTGCGTCGCCGTCGTGTGCATGCTCGTTCCCACCTTCGCCATCGATGAGCACAAATACGCCATCACGACGCCCTCTACCACTCCCACCTTCAAGAGCCTGGGCAAGACCTTCTCCAACCGCGAGTTCCGCACCTTCGTGGCAAGCGATGTGCTCTATTGGATTTCGCTCACCATGTTCCAGACCGGCCTGCCCTTCTATATAACGGAGCTCATGGGGCTCGACGATTCTATGACCTTCGTGCTCTTTGCCCTCATGACGCTTATCAGCCTGCTCTTCTATGCACCCGTGAACTTCCTCGCCAAGCGTTTGGGCAAGAAGCACCTCGTGCTCTTCGCCTTCATTTGGTTTGCCGGAACCTTCGCCATTACCACCATCGTCGGTCTCTTCGGCATCCCCGGCATCGTTTGGGGCGTCATCATCGCCTTCCTCGCTGCCATCCCCATGGCAATACTGGGCATCCTTCCTCAGGCCGTCGTCGCCGACATCGCCGAAGCCGATGCAATCATGACCCACGAGAAGCGAGAGGGCATGTTCTACGCAGCCCGCACCTTTGCTTTCAAGCTGGGGCAGGCGGTCTCGATGCTCGCTTTCACCTCCATCGCCCTCATCGGCACCGGTGGTGTGGGCTACCGTCTCACCGCTCTCTTCGCCGCTCTCTTCTGTCTGCTCGGAGGCCTCGTCTTCTCGCGCTATCATGAGGACAAGGTGTTTGCCATCATCAATGGCGATGCCACGTCCGAGGCCGCAGCGAAAGAAGACGAGTAGCATCTCGGTAGAGTCTGGCACGAAGGAGGTTCGGCATGAAGTTCAGCCGTTGCACGCTACGCTATCATCTCTCCCGCGAGCAGGATCCGGGCTGGCATGTCCTCGTCATTGCCCGCGATGACCACGGCAATGTTGAACTGATGCGTGAAAACAGCCATCTCCGCCTTGAGATTGAAGCAAAACCTCTGTTCAGAGCTACAGTCACTCCCTATTGCCCACTCATCATCGACGCATGCGAAGTCGAATACAGCCAAGCATTCGAGAACGAGGACCGCATCCTCTTAAACGGTTACCAGAGCTGGACCGACACCGAGGAACTCCCCTGCGACGCGACCATGCGCGGGCTGCATCACGTGCCCAAAGCACTCGTTCGCAAGTATGCGCTCGATGGCATGGGCGACTACCGTTTCACGGACTATCCAAACCGTCCCGGCAAACTGCACGGGTGGAGCTTTGGCTACGTGAGGCACGGAGCCGAGACAGTCGACTTCATCGGCTCCCTCGACGAGTCGCGAGGCTTTACCCTCATACGCGTGGACACGGGCCAGGTAACCATCACCGACCCAGAAGATGCCCTGGTCAAGACGCATGGCACCATCACCGCGCAACAGGAGCCTCCTGCCCGCGTGCTCAAAGCTCGCGAAACCGTAGAACTCTGCCCCCTACTGGCAGGATCATATGCGAACGTGGACATGGCTTTTGACGCCTGGGCGGAGTTCTATGGGACGGAAAACGAACTCTGCTTGCCCCTTTCCGCACGCCCGCTCGTGGGCTACACGAGCTGGTATCGCCACTACGACAATATCTCCGAGGAAAAGATCCTCGCCGACCTTGATACCGTCTCAGACACTTTTGGCAAGCTCGATACCATGGGCTTTGAACGCGTCTTCCAGATCGACGATGGCTATTGTACCCCCGGAGACTGGCTGCTCGTAGACGGGGGCAAATTCCCCAACGGCCTGGCAACCATCGCCGAGAGCATCGAGGAGAAGGACTTCATTCCCGGCTTGTGGCTTGCTCCCTTTGTCTGTTCGAAGGAGTCTCGCCTCTTCTCCACTCATCCAGACTGGCTCTTGCGCGCCGCCGACAATACCTTCGTTACCACGGGAAGCCACTGGCACGGTGCCTACGCGCTCGACACGCGCAATCCAGAGGTCCGCGCCTATGTCTCCGAGGTCATTCGTGTGATGGTGAAGGAATGCGGGTTCCGCCTGCTCAAGC
>CADBRF010000047.1 GCA_902796975.1 uncultured Coriobacteriaceae bacterium | reverse complement strand
TGAACCATTTGACCTTGTCGCCGAGGAGGCTGACGTCAACCTCGGGCTGCTCGTAGGTAACCGGGTCCATGAAGTAGTAGGTGGTGCCATCGTTCCAGGAGTAGTCCATCTCCTTGAGTTCCAGGCGGACCTCATCGAACTTATCGGTGGGACGGAACGTGTAGTCTACAACGCGGCCCGTGTTGATGTCCTTGAGCTTGGTGCGGATGAATGCGCCGCCCTTGCCAGGCTTGACGTGCTGGAACTCGACAATCGTGCAGAGCTTGTTGTTGTACTTGATGCACATGCCGTTCTTGAAGTTAGAGGGTTGAACTGTCACCTTGATAATCCCTTTCTGATAACCAACGAATATCTGAACTATTCTACTCTACACACTGCATCTCGTGAGGCAGGGTGCTGAAAATGCTATACCCATCGGCTGTTATGACTCCGCAATCTTCTATGCGCACACCATTTGAACCGCCCAAATAGACGCCAGGCTCGTCTGTCACGATGTTGCCGACAACCAGCGCTGCCCCGTTGCGAGGAGCCAGAACGGGCGCCTCGTGGATGTCGAGGCCGACACCATGGCCGAGTGCGTGACCCATTTTGCCACCGAAGCCTGCTTCAGCGAGGATTGACTCGGCGAGGTTGTGCATATCGGCACCCGTGACCCCTGCCTTCATCTGATCGCGAACCGTCGTATTGGCCCTGAGCACGGCATCGTAGATGGCCTTTTGCTCGGCAGTTGGCGTGCCGATGCACACGGTGCGGGTGGTGTCCGAACGGTAGCCATCGACGCGGGCGCCGAAATCGAAGACCACGAGGTCGCCCTTGGAGATGACGCGGTCGGATGCAACGGCGTGGGGGTTGGCGCTGTTGGGGCCACTCGCCACGATGTTGGTAAAGGCGAGCTCGTCAGCCCCGCGCTTGCGCATATTGATTTCGAGCCGGAGGGAGACTTCGCGCTCCGTCTGGCCGGGATGCAAGGTGGAAAGCGTCTCGAGAAAAGCCTCGTCTGCCACCTTCTGGGCAGCGCGGAGGCGGTCTACCTCCTCAGGCTCTTTCACCGCGCGAAGAGCAAGGATATCCTCGTTGCGCTCGACAAAGGTCGCTTCCGGCATCTTCGCAACATAGGCCCGGTAGAGCTTGAGCGGAGTGGAATCGGCGATAGCGACTGCCCCAGCAGAAAGCTCCTCTTCCGCCAGCGCCGCTGCAATAAAATCTGCAGCGCTCACGCGGGCGTCGTCTACCTCCCAGATGCCTTCTTCCTCAGCACGGCTCCACATGGCGGTCGAGTAACGTGAGTCCGTATGGATGATGCAGCGATCTTGGGTGATGACCGCCGTATGGGCTTCTTCGGTATCGAAGAGGCGTTCGAAACCGGTGAGCCACATCAGGTCAGTAGTGTTTCGAACCACCATTGCATCGAGCTTGTTCTCTTGGAGCAGCTTTCTCACGCGCTCAATGCGCTTTGCAGCTTTCATTTGCACGTTCCTTCTTTCCTAGTCCGCCACCAGCCGCTTTCCCCTGCGGCTAGTGGCAGATAGCCTAATCTAGTTCTCCTTCACGCCGAGATGCTCGAGCATGAGGTCGATGGCGTGGATGTAGCCGGCTGGGCCCTCCCCCTTGACCTGGCCAATGCAGGCGTCGACGAGCACTGAATGAGCCCGGAAGGACTCGCGCTTGGAAATATCGGAAATGTGAATCTCGATGACCGGCGTAGTTACCGACGTGATTGCATCGTGAATCGCGTAGCTATAGTGGGTATGCGCACCGGGATTGTAGACCACGCCATCGTAGACACCTTGCGTTGCCTGGATGGTGTCGATAAGGTCGCCCTCATGGTTGGACTGGTAGCAATCGAGTTCCACGCCCAACTCGGCGCAATGACGCCGGCAGTTTTCCTCGATCTCGGGAAGGGTGGTCCGTCCGTAGATGTCGGGCTCGCGCTGGCCTAGGAGGTTGAGGTTCGGTCCGTTCATGAGCAAAAGCTTGGTCATTGGGCACCTCCCTGAGCTGCTGCCAGGCGCGCCTTGTTCTGGCACCAGGCGGTGAGATGCGAGCGAAGCACGTCATCAGGCACTGCCATGAGCTCCCAGCTGGTGAAATCTTCCGCGATAACGAAGTTCACCACGCCGCCGCGCGCTTTCTTGTCGGTCTTCATGTGGGCGAGAAGGTCCTCTGGTGAAAGCTGGAAGGGCAGCTGAGGCAGGCCAAGCGAATCGAGCAGGGCATCGACACGCTGAACGAAGGCGATATCCGCATCGGCAACTTCCACGGCAAGCCGCGTGGCAAACCGCATGCCCTCAGCCACAGCGCGCCCATGCCAAATGGTCCCCAGACCACTGCTCGCCTCGATGGCATGGCCGAGCGTATGACCGTAGTTGAGGCTCGCCCTCTGCCCGTTGGATTCGGTTGCATCCTTCATCACAACCGACGCCTTGAAATCAACCGTGGTGTAGACGGCCTCTTCGAGGAGCATCGGGTCGCGCGAGACGAGACCTGCCGCGTTGTTGCGCAGCCATTCGTAGAAGGAACGGCGCGGGGCGACAACCGACGACTTGGCGATTTCGGCAAATCCGTTTGCCCACTCGGCATCGGGCAGGGCGCTAAGCACGTTGATATCGATGCAGACATGGAGAGGTTGATGGAACGCGCCCACAAGGTTTTTGCCCTGGGGTAGGTCAATAGCCGTCTTTCCACCCACAGAAGCGTCCACCATGGCGAGAAGCGAGGTGGGAACCTGGACGACATCGATACCGCGCATGTAGGTCGCAGCGACGAACCCAGCGAGGTCGCCCACAACCCCGCCGCCTACGGCAACGATGAGGTCATCGCGATTGAAGCCGTAGTCTGCGATGGCGGACCAGAGTTCGCCAGCCATCTCGAGCGACTTGGACTCCTCCCCCGGCGGAATGAGGAGGTCGTAGGTCTCGAAGCCAGCACCCGAGAGATACTCGCGCACCGTCTTGCCCCATTTGGGCCCCACATTTTCATCGGAAATAACCACAACGCGGCGGCACTCCTTGAGGTCACGCACCGTGCCAGCAAGCGTGGACAACGCCCCGCGGCCAATGCGCACCTGGTAGGGCCGCTCCCCCGGAATTCGCACGTCGATAATTCTGTCTTTGCTCACAACAAAGCCTCGCTTCCTTTTTCGGCATGACAATTACCTCGTAGACAATTGTCATGTTCTTGAACTGCTTGGAGCACGAACGCGGCCACCTTACCCACGGACTTACCCGATGTGTTTACGGTCACATCTGCAGCCTCTTCGTAGAGGGGGAGCCGCTCCGCATAGATATCTTCCACTGGCGTTGGCCCGGAGAGCATCGGGCGTGTGGAAGGGTCCGATATCCTTTCGATTGCCTCCTCAAGCGGAACCTGGAGATACACAACCGTGCCCAGGTCAGCCAAGACAGGAAGATTCGCAGGGGTCGAGACAACACCGCCACCGCAGGAGACGATGCTTCTCGGCTCGTTCACGATTCCCGCCAGCGTGGCGGTCTCAATTTGCCTGAAGCCCTCCTCGCCCACCTCATCGAAAATCGCGGAGATGGTCTTCCCTTGCATCTGCTCGATCCGAGCGTCCACGTCGATGATGGGGAGCCCAGTGAGTTTCTTGAGTCTCCGGGCAACCGTCGACTTTCCCGAGCCCATAAAACCGATGAGGACAATATGCTCGTGACACTGCTCCCCCGCCATCAGGCGCTCGCAATCCGGGCGCAGTAGGCGCGCCAAGCTTCGAGCGTGTCCGAGATGGTGTCATGGCCGAACTTGTCGAGGTAAGCATCAGCGAGCACGCAGGCGACTTCCGCTTCTGCCACAACCGCAGCTGCGGGAACCGCGCACACATCCGACCGCTCCTTGGAGGCCTCAACTGGCTCATGAGTATCCGTATCGACCGTTGCAAGCGGGGTGCGCATGGTGGGAATAGGTTTCATGCCCGCATGCACGATGAGCGGAGCGCCACTCGTCATGCCCCCTTCGAGGCCACCAGCGTTGTTGGAAATCCTGCTATAGCCGGCAGCGGTGCTGTAGACGATAGGGTCGTGAACTTGGGAACCGGGACGCTTGCACGCGTCGAAGCCCATGCCAAACTCCACGCCCTTTATGGCGGGGATGGAGAAGACGGCGGCACCCAGACGGGAGGTCAAGCGCTCGGGACCAGAGACGAAGGTGCCCAGCCCAGGCGTGAGGCCCGTGGCGGCAACGGTGAACTCTCCGCCAAGCGAAAGCCCCGCGATTCCTGCAGCGTCAATAGCCTGCTCCATGAGCTTGGTTGTCTCCTCGCTGGGGCAACGGCAAGTCGACGCCTCAATCGCCTCGACATTGGGCTTGAAGTCTGGAGAGAGGAAGGAGTCATCAGGTGGTAGGGCAACAGGCCCAATGCGGGTGACGAAGGAAGTCACCTCGCAACCGAAACAGGCGAGCACTGCCTTTGCAATGCCGCCCGCTGCCACGCGCGCAGTCGTCTCGCGAGCGCTGGATCGCTCGAGGATATCGCGTGCGTCATCTGTATCGTTCTTGAGCATGCCCACGAGGTCTGCATGGCCAGGACGCGGATGCGTCTCGCGGGTGAGATCGTCGGGACGCTGCCCAAAGGGAGGCATGCGGTCTGTCCAGTGGACATGGTCGTCGTTGACCACTTCGAGCGCAATGGGCGTTCCCAGAGTATTGCCAAAGCGCAGGCCGGAGAGGACGGTAACCCGGTCCTTCTCAATCTTCTGCCTGCCACCGCGCCCGTAACCGCCCTGGCGGCGGGCGAGATCGGCGTTGAGCTTCTCTTCGCTCACTTCCACACCTGCTGGTACATCGCTTACAACCGCGATAAGTGCCGGCCCGTGAGATTCACCTGCTGTGACAAAACGCATGGAGATCAAACCTCCTCATGTGCTGCAATCGCTTGTTTCTGGGGCAGGGGCGACCGCGTGGTGAAACCTGGCGCCTCATGCTCGGAACTCGCATCCCCCAAAGACTCACCCGCCGCAGCCTCGTCATTCTGCAAGGCGCGCGCCTGAGCCTCAGCCTCTTCGCGGGCAAGCACCAGCTGCATGGCTGCAATGGCGCATTCGAGCATGCTCTCGTCGGGGGGATTCGTCGTCAGGCGCTGCATCTGCAGACCCGGCCAGAGCACAATGCGCACAAGCGGATTGCTGGGGTGCGAGCCCGCCCATTTGACCGTGACTTCATAGGAAAGGCCAGCGATAAGCGGGAGGAAGAGGATGCGGACGAAAACCACGAGTACGAAGCGCAAGGGACCTTCGGTAACGCCGGTGAGGTCAACAAGCGAATTGATGGGGTTGCCCAGAGCCGTGTAGACAAAGATGGCGACGATCATGACCATGATCATGAAAGCAGTTCCGCACCGCACGTGCAGACGTGGAAACTGCATGGCATTTTCCGGCGTAAGCGGCAGCCCGTGCTCGAAGCAGTGGATGGTCTTATGTTCAGCTCCGTGGTAGCAGAACATCCGGTTGATATCTTTCATGAGGCTGATGGCCCAAATGTAGGCAATGAAGATGGCGACGCGGATGATGCCATCGAGCACGTTCCAAGCGGCAGTGTTCATCGCGCTTTCGCCAAGGATGAGGTTAGAGATCCAGGCAGGAGCGACCATGAAAATAGCGATGCCGAGCACGATACCCAAAATGGTGGAAACGAGCATCCAAGCGCCCATGCCGCTCTCACTGTTTTCCTTCTCCTCCTCCACGACCTCTTTAGCTGGAGCTACAGACTTTTCGGTTGGGATGGCAGAATCTCCGGCCGGGGCCGCAAGCTTTTCGGCTGGAGCCACAGCACCAGCTGCTGTGGCGCTTGCATTCACTGCCGGTGCGGCAACATCAGCAGCGAGGGGCTCTGCAGAAACGGCTTTATCACCGCTCCCCTCTCCTTCTTCTTCCTCGCTCCAGTCGTAAGCGTGCTCGGAAGAAATGTTGAGCGCCTTGAAGCCCAGCACGAGCGATTCGACAAATGCCGTGCAGCCGCGGATGACCGGCCAGCGCAGCCAGGAATTCTTATCACGCCCGCTAGCAAGGTCATGCTCTTCGGTATAGATGGTCCCATCGGGCTGACGGATGGCAACCGCCCAGTTGTAACGTCCCCGCATCATGATGCCCTCGATGAGAGCCTGACCGCCCACATAGGTGCGCAGCTTGACGTCGCTATCTGCAGAGACCGCGCGTTTGAGCTCGCTCACTTCTTACTTGCCTGCTTCCTCATCAAGCGGGGTGGGCTTGCCGTCTTTCCAGGGATGCCCGCAGGTCATCTTGCCTTCGGGGCACTTGCCGCGCACGCAGCCAGGGCCAGCATTCGCGAAGATAATCGGAGCTGTGGGGCGAACGAGCTCCAACATGCGAATGGCGACTTCGCGAATTTCCCACTGTGCGCGGTTGCAGCAGCGCAGCGAGAAGAAGTGGAGGAGCTCGCGGATGTTCATCGTGACGACGATTTTGCTCTCGCACGCGTTGGGAAGAAGATAACGGGCATCCTCCGCGGGGACCCCAGCTTCGACCAGAGCGCGATACCCTTCGAACGCCGCATCGGTTGCCTTCTTGAACACATCGAGAGCACCAGCCTTCTTTACCGATTCGGGAATGACCCAGGAGGGTTCCTCTTCGAAGGTGACATAGCGCTGCGACTGCTGGTTGAAGGAAGCAAGGCGATGACGGACGAGCTGGTGAGTCATGGCGCGGGAAACACCATCGATGGCGAAGGTATAGCTCGCATGCTCGAGCGTGGAGAAATGCCCAGACCCGAGGATGGTACCGAGAAGGTGCTCAACCTGGGCATCGGTCATGGTTTCCATGAGCTCCTTGGCACCCACTGGCGCGTAGCAGAGGCGCGCGGCAGAGGCGACGGCGCGCTGAGGATCGGGGGTATGGTAGAGAAGTTCGACTTCCATGCAAGCTCCTTATTCACTATGGGAAGTTGGCAACAAGCCAGTCTCCCATGGACAATCTGAGCTTGTATGCTAACAAAACGAGAACGGGCTGAGTGTTTTGCGCCCGGGTATTTGCCGAATCGTCACATCTGTTCTCGCCCTGCGGCAAAAGGGCACGAGACATAACCCGGACATCTCTGCAGCAGATGCAGACATGGTGCCTTCGCGCCCTCCCAGGGTGAAGACTTCGAGCCTTCGTGCCCTCTGGGATGCAGACTTCGCCGCTCCATGCCCTCCACCAGAACGCGGAAAGGGCGCCATGCCCTTCAGCACGACGCCCTTCAAATCACGCTATAGAGAAACTGGATTACTCAGCAGCAGCCTCGGTCTCGGGGACAGCTTCTTCAGCAGCCTCAGCAGGAGCCTCAGCGGCAGCAGCCTCAGCAGCCTTTGCAGCCTCAGCTTCGGCCTTCTTGGCAGCCTTCTCAGCGTACTGCTTTGCACGCTCTTCCTTGGCAGCCTTCTTGGCAGCGCGCTCCTCAGCAGCCTTCTTTGCGGCTTCCTCAGCGGCAGCCTGTTTGGCGGCCTTCTTGGCAGCCTGCTGCTCGGCAACACGTGCGGC
>CADBRF010000046.1 GCA_902796975.1 uncultured Coriobacteriaceae bacterium | reverse complement strand
TCAATGTCATCGGCGAAGATGTGAGCGGGTATACCTATGAGCTTGTTCGGGGTGTGGCCGAGCACTTCGATGATATCGAGCGTTTCATGTCGAGCACGTCTGACAACTGGGCAATCGACCGTATGCCTGTCGTCGACCGCAACATCATCCGCCTTGCCATCTACGAGATTGTCTTCCGCAAGGACATTCCCACGGGCGTTGCCATTAACGAGGCCGTTGAAGTGGCGAAGGCCTTTGGCGGCAATGATTCTCCCAAGTTCGTCAACGGCGTTCTCGGCAAGATTGCAGCCGCTTTCGACGCTGGTACGCTCGACGAGATGGAAGCCCGCGACCGTGACACCAAGCCTCGCGTGTCTGAAGAGGACGAGTACTACGACGACGGTTATTACGATGACTATGACGATGGCTATGGTGACGGCTACGACGGCAGCTATGACGATGGCTACGATGGCTACGATGGTTACGACGATAGCTATCGCGATGACTACGCCTATAACAGCCATGATGACTATCGTCGATTCGACGATCGCTACGATGACTGGCTTGACGCACCCAAAGAGGGGTTCAAACCTCGTACGGATTCGCCTCGCTCGGATTGGTAGCTGATGGCAGCATCTGATTATCAGACCTTTGGCGAAGTTCGCGCCCGTCTCGATGAAATTGTCGTGGCGGTTCGCGATAAGAACCTCTCGCTGGAGAAGAGCCTGGACCTCTATGAGGAGGCAATTGAGCTCGGCAATCGTTGTGCCGAGCTCGTTGACCGTCCCGACTACACCGCCGATGAAGCAGCTGCGGCGCATGAGGTGCTCGAGCAGGAGCTGAGGGGCGATGCCATGGACGAGTCTCTGGTGCGCATTCCCGCGCCTGCGCAAGCCGATGCAATAGCAGAGGGCAACAAGCAGGAACCCAAGTAGGCTGGCCATTCTTTCGCCGATGTAAACATTCGTGAAGATGCGGCGGAGAATATTTCTGGCGCTGATTATGCGCTACACTGGGGTTTGACCTGTACGAATGTAGCGAACTGGGTGGTTAGAATAGCTCTCGAGATACTCAACCATATCAAGTCCCCTGAGGACCTCAAGCATTTGAGCTACGAGCAACTTGAACGCCTTGCTTTCGAGTTGCGAGCAGAGATGGTGGCAACCACCTCCAAGCGTGGCGGTCATCTCGCCTCGTCGCTCGGCGCTGTGGAAATCATCATCGCCTTGCTGCGCGTCTTTAACGGCAAGGACGACCGCATCGTGTTCGATGTCGGCCACCAGGCATACGCCTGGAAGATGCTCACGGGGAGGTTAGACCAGTTCTCCTCGCTGCGTTCCTTCGGTGGCATTTCCGGCTTTCCCAAGATAACCGAAAGCCCCTACGATGCCCACGATGCAGGGCATGCTTCAGATTCACTATCTATTGCTCTGGGCTATGCGCTCGCGCGCGACCTGAGCGGCAAGGATAACAATGTCGTCGCCCTTGTCGGCGATGCCTCCTTCACCGGCGGCATGGCTCTCGAGGCGCTCAACTATATCGGGCACAGACAGTGCAATATGACCATTATCCTGAACGATAATGGCATGTCCATCTCGCCTAATGTCGGAGCGTTTTCCGCCTATCTCGGCAAAGCGCGTCTTTCCAAGAACTACACCACCATCCGCGATGGCGTCGAAGACCGCATGACCTCTTCCGGCAGATTTGGCCGTCTTCTCATGGATACTGGCAACGCTGTCAAGGAGTCTGTCAAGCAACTTGTCATTCCAGGCTCTCAGTTCTTCGAGGGTTTTGGTGTCAAATACATCGGTCCCATCGATGGACACGATATCCACATCGTCGAGGAGATGCTCCTTCATGCTCGCGAGGTGGATGGCCCGGTCATCATCCATGCTGTGACCAAGAAGGGCAAGGGGTATCCTCCTGCGGAGAAGCACCCTGACACCTTCCACGGCGTGGGTCCGTTCGACATCGCTACAGGCGAAGTTGTCTCGAAGCCAGGAGCCGCTCCCAAGTGGACGAACATCTTCGCAGATGAGCTCATCAGGCAGGCAGAAGCGGATGAATCTATCGTTGCCATTACCGCTGCCATGCCTGCGGGCACAGGCATCGACAAAGTGTACAAGGCGTTCCCGGACCGGTGTTTTGACGTGGGCATTGCCGAGGAAAACGCGGTGACTATGGCTGCTGGCCTCGCTCTGGGTGGTAAGAAACCCGTCGTCGCCATCTATTCCACCTTCCTCCAGCGTGCATTTGACCAGATTACGGTCAACGTCGCGCTGCAAAAACAGCATGTCGTCTTTGCTATAGACCGTGCTGGCCTCGTGGGCGCCGATGGTCCGACTCACCATGGCATGTTCGACCTTTCCTACATGCGTGCGATTCCCGGCATGCGCATCATGGTCCCCGCGGATTCCGAAGAGCTCCGCGATGCTCTTGTCACGGCACTCAAGTTGGATGGCCCGGTTGCCATCCGTTATCCCCGCGGTTCTGCCCCCGTTGCACCCGAGCGCCCGCGCGAGCTGTGGGAGCCGGGCAAGGCGAAGCTTCTCCGTGAAGGCGAGGATGCCTCCATTCTCGCGGTTGGAGACATGGTGCCCATTGCCCTTGCGGCAGCCGACCTTCTCGAGAAGCAGGGCAAGAGCGTGGCGGTCTACAATATGCGCTGGGCAAAACCCATCGATGAAGAAGCTGTCGCCGAATCGGCAGACCGAGGCCCCATCTACACGGTCGAAGACAACACGATTGTCGGAGGCATGGGGTCAGGCGTGCTCGAAGTTCTCTCCGCTTCCGGCAAGGCGGCCAGGTGCACCCGCTTTGGGCTTCCCGATGAATTCGTCCAGCAGGGCACGGTTCCAGAGCTCTTCGAATCGCTTGGCCTCTCTGCAAAGGCAATCGCGCAGCGCATCGCCGAGGATCTGGGCTGATGGGCCGCAAACCGCGTCTTGACGAAATACTCGTCGCGCGAGGCTTATTCCCCGATATCCATGCGGCTCAAGGTGCGATTCTCGCAGGCGAGGTCGTTGTGGGCGAGCACCGCGAGACTTCTGCTGGCAAGCGTCTTGACGCCGATGTGCCTATTCGCGTCAAGGGGCGTA
>CADBRF010000045.1 GCA_902796975.1 uncultured Coriobacteriaceae bacterium | reverse complement strand
GCATATCCCAGAAGGTATCCTCGATACGCGTTCGAGCATCGACTCCTGATGCGTTTGCTTTCGGCCGTCCCACAGACTCCTCCCACCTGAGCGGCAGAGGCCACGAGAATAGACACCGAATCACCCAGAGCACCAGTTTGAGGAATATACTTGCCATAGCACCAATGGTCAGTTCGATATCATTGCCAACGTGTTCGCCGTGAACCCCATGGACCTTTCAGACCTGCCCATGGCTCATTTTCCACTCGTCAGCATCGCGCTCGTCTGGTTGGGGGTGCCCTTGGCGGAATACTTGTGCCGGAAGCTGAAAAACCCGGTCGTGGGCATGTCGTCGTACGGATTTTTTCTGATAAACGGCATGCTGCACTTCGCTTCGACCGTTGTGCGTGGTCTGCCGCCGGTTCAGAATCCTGGTTTTCACCGGCACATCCTCGAAGCTGGATGCTACTCGTCGGGGATAAGCACGGCGAAGTGAACACAGACGTCATCCCTGCCTGCAATAGGCGACCAGCCTCGCACCCTGTCGGGGATGATGCGGTCTGTTTGCCCAGTGCCCATGTCGAACATGGCGTTAAGCTTGCAGCCACGGTGCGTCTTCGGGTCTCCCACGGTTGCGCACCTCAGTCCCGGCGCAAAGCCCTTGTCGAGTGCCTGCTGATTGGAAGCGAGGATGACGTGGTCTTTCGTGATGAGGCGTGCCATTCCCGGAAAGCCGTCCCACATGGTGTGGAATTGCGCTAGGAGCTCTTCATCTGTCATGCTGACTCCTTCGTAGTGATGGAAAACAGAATGGAATGTCGCGGAAACAAAGAAGGCCAATGAAATGCCAAATTCCATGCCGAGCATTCGCCCGACGAAATAATAACACTCTGGTTGCTCGGTCTTTCTCATGGGGCTGATTATGGAGCGCTTGCCCTATGCCAACAAAGTGCCGATGTACATTTAGAAGGTCTGGCAAACAAGAGTGTTGAATAGGCATACGTCACCGGGCGAGTAGAAAGAATCAAACCCCACGGATGCTCCTATCAACAAGGACTAGAGCATCCGGTCCAAACGTCTGGAGAGGATCTTCGGGTCGATGCGCCCGATCTGCTCCCAGGCAACAGAACCGTCCCTATCTACAATGAGCGACGTGGGCAGGTATTCCACCTGATAATCAAGCCCGAAGCTGCCATCGAAATCGTAATAAACGGGCAGGTCATATCCATTGCTTGTTATGAAATCGTTCGCCTTCTGAACCGTTTCGCGCTTTCCGTCTGTGCAATCGATGAATGCGAATACAACTCGGCCTCCATACTGGTTGTATAGATCCTGATAGTCGGAGAACTCTTCTACGCAATTCGGACACCAGGTGGCCCAATAGTTGATAACCAGCACGTTTCCATCGGCGATATCCGAAAGGGTGACCGCGTTGCCCGATGCGTCATATACCGTCGAATTCGCATCCAATATTGAATCCGGCGATGCATCGGATTCCGCACCGGAGGATGACGTGGCGCGCGCTGCGTCGGATTCAGTTGAAGATGAGACTTGAACATCCCCTCCGTTTTGTGAAGACGCCACCGGAGCAAGCGCCCGATACGCTATGCCGCCACCAACCAGCACGGCCACAAGCGCAAGGGCAGCGATGATCGCGGAACGGCGCGAACCGCCGTGCCGCTTCGATGGCTCGCCCGACGCGCTGTTGGAATGTTCCGAGCTACTCAGTTCGGAAGTCCCGTCAGAAACGTTCCTGTCGGATTTACTCATTATTGCCCCTTCGTTCTGGAAGCGTTGCACGCATTGCACAGCCTTGGTCGTGCAAGCGGATTAGCGCATCGCCAGCGCCGCCATCCACACATTCATCTGGCCCGTAGCCATCAAAACACCAACCAGAACCAGAAGCACTCCGCAGGCAATGTTGATGGTGCCGTAATGCCGCTTGATAACCGTCGATGCTTCCGAAAGCTTATCGATAGCCACGGCGGCTAGCAAGAACGGGACGCCCAATCCCAAGGAGTAAGCCAGCAGCAGCCCCATCCCGTGCAAGGCGGACCCTTGTGTCGAGGCAAGCATCAGCGCTGACCCCAGGTAGACGCCCACGCACGGCGTCCAGCCGATGGCGAAAACGACGCCGAAGACCACCGCGGCAGGAAACGATTGGGGAAGTACCTCCAGCCGCGGTTTGATAGACCGTTGCAGCGCAGGTATGTTCACCGCTCCCATAAAGCTGAGTCCGAACAGGATAACCACAATGCCGCAGACCACGTTCAACGCCGTTTGATAGCGAGACAGCAGGCCGCCCAAGGCACCTGCGAACGCGCCAAGCTCCACGAATATTACGGTGAAGCCCAAAACGAACCCCAGCGCATTCACCACAGTGCGCCGAAGCTTGCGGGTTGAATCGTCTTCGGCATTGCTGACACCCGCAAAATATGCCACATACACCGGGAGCAGTGGCAGCAGACATGGCGACACGAATGTCACCACGCCTTCCAGAAACGTTACCAGATAGTCCACGAACTGCAGCCATCCTCCTCCCACTGACTACCGTTACTGCTATTCCACCGCGTCAAGCGCCTGGTCGATGTCGGCGATAATGTCTTCTGCAGCCTCGATGCCGCAGGACAGGCGAATCATGTCGGGTGTGATCCCGCAGGCTACAAGCTCTTCGTCGTTCATCTGCTGATGGGTGGCGTTGGCCGGATGCAGGACGCACGTGCGGCTATCGGCCACGTGAGTCTCGATCTGGCACATCTTCAGGTGCGCCATGAAGGTCTCGGCGCCCTTGCGTCCACCTGCTACGCCGAAGCTGATGACGCCGCAGCTGCCATTCGGCAGATATTTTTGCGCCAGCTCGTAGTTCTCATCCCCCGGCAGACCGCAATAGCGTACCCAGGCAACCTTGGGATGCGTCTGCAGGTGCTCGGCCACTGCCTGGGCGTTTGCGCAGTGCTGCTTCATGCGAAGCGCCAGGCTTTCCAGTCCCAGATTCAGGTAGTAAGCGTGCTGCGGCGCCTGGATGGAGCCAAGGTCACGCATCAGCTGTGAAGTCGCCTTGGTGATGAAGGCGCCCGCCTGACCGAACTGCTTGGTGTAGATGACTCCGTGGTAGGTCTCATCGGGAGTGGTGAGACCGGGGAACTTGTCGGCATGGGCATCCCAATCGAAGTCTCCCGAATCCACGATGGCGCCACCCACGCAGGAAGCATGCCCGTCCATATATTTTGTCGTGGAATGCGTCACGATGTCGGCGCCCCACTCGAAGGGGCGGCAGTTGATGGGCGTGGCAAAGGTGTTGTCCACAATCAGCGGTACCCCGTGGTCGTGGGCTGCCTCCGCGAACGTCTGGATGTCGAGCACCGCCAGCGCGGGATTCGCGATGGTTTCGCCAAACACGCACTTGGTGTTTGGCTTGAAGGCGGCATCCAGCTCTTCGCGTGTGGCGTTGGGAGCTACGAAGGTGCACTCAAGCCCCATGCGCTTCATGGTGTGAGCCAACAGGTTATAGGTACCGCCGTAGATGGCAGAGCTTGCAACTACGTGGTCGCCTGCCCCCGCGATGTTGAAGACGGCGAAGAAGTTGGCAGCCTGACCCGAGGAAGTGAGCATCGCCGCAGCACCACCTTCGAGCTCGGCGATGCGCGCCGCCACTGCGTCGTTTGTGGGGTTCTGCAGACGCGTGTAGAAATAGCCGGTCTCTTCCAAGGAGAAGAGCTTGCCCATCTGCTCGCTGGTATCGTATTTGAACGTGGTGCTCTGCACGATGGGAATCTGCCTGGGCTCGCCATTTTCGGGATGGTAGCCGCCCTGCACGCAGATGGTCTTGATATCAGTCATGGCTCTCCTTAGAAATACGGAAATACGTCCCGTCTATGATAACGCAGCGCTATTGACGACATGAAAATACATGAAGAAGGTCAACCGGCGGCGCTTGGCGAGCAGCTGAGCCGAATCGGCGTGAAAGAAGGACCCGTCTGTAAGGCCTTAGCGTCATCATGACACCATGAGCTATATATACGAAATACTCTCGTGTGTGCCTGCGTATGCGCGCAGGTGGATGCACAAAGCGCTTCACGAGCGCAATTTGCGGCCGATGCGCATCCATTATGGGCAGCTGTCTCATCAGCCAATTGTCATCTACGAGCCCGAAGGGAAACCCCGGCCCACCACCATCGCCTATATGCATGGCGGGGCCTATGTCATTGGGGACCCCGATAGCATGGGCCAGATGGCGACGATGTTCACTGATCGGGGCTACCGTTTTGTATCCATCGGCTTTTCGCTGATGCAGGAACGGAAATTTCCTGCTCAGATTAGAGATGTGTTCGACGGGCTGGCCTGCCTCGTCTCATATCTCGACAGCCACGGGTTCCCTTCAAACCGCATCTGCCTGGGTGGTTCCTCCGCTGGTGGTCATGCTGCGGTAACGGTTGCCTACGGCGCGGACCTGCAGCGGCAGAGCTGTTTTGATGCATCGCGCATCACCGGCTGCATTAGCCTTGCCGGCGTCATGGACATCGATGACATGCTTGCCAAGGCACTCTGGCTTGGTGGCGGCACTGCGCGATTCGTCCGGATGCCCGAATGCGACCGTATGAACCGGGCCAGGGTCCATGCAGCGCTCGCGCCCTATTCGCCCATTGAGCTCATCGACGGAAGCCTGTCCATCCCCTTTATCGCCTTCCACTGCCCAGCTGACAAAATGTCGCCTTATGAATCTGAGCGTGCGTTCGTGGACAAGCTGAACGCCAACTGCGGTGAGGGCACGGCCACCCTGCACATCATGAAGGGGTGGAGCTGGCAACACATGAAGTTGACTGTCAGCCTCCCCATCGTGAAGAGCCCCGCTGCAGATGAGGCGCGAAATCACCTCTTTGCCTGGCTCGGAGAAATCGACAGCGTCCAATAAACACGTTAAGCCGATGCGTATTCTGGCATGTAGCTGAATTTGCGCGGTCACGTTACGCAAGACGTCAATTTCTGCAAGCACGGCATGTGGTTTAGGGAATTCTCGTGCAGGAAATGAGGTTGGACAGGAGCAACTGATATCATCGCGAACATGTATGCAAGACAAACGCGGAGGCTAAGTGACCAAAATCGCTTCTTCAGAGAACCAGACAAAGACAACAACAGCCGAGAATGAACCCAGCACGGTCTGCGAGCCCGAATACGAGCTAACCAACCCCGAGACCGGTCTTTCCGCCGAAGAAGTCAATGCCCGTATCGCTGCAGGCGAGGTCAACACCAACGCCGATGTGCGCACGCGTTCTGTCGGTCGCATCTTCCGCGATAACATCTGCACCCTCTTCAATCTCGTGAACGTGCTTTTGGGCGCCGCCATCTTCTGGACAGGCTCCTACCGCAACCTGCTCTTTCTCGGAGTTGTGGTATGCAATATCGCCATTGGCATCTTCCAGGAGATACGGTCCAAGAGGACCATCGACAAGCTCTCGGTGATGACGGCGACCAAAGCCCATGTGGTTCGCGATGGCAAAATCTCAGATATCCAGCTCTCGCAGCTTGTGCGCGGCGACGTTATCGAGCTCGGTCGAGGAGACCAGGTTCCGTCTGATTGCGTGGTTCTCACCGGCAAAGCCTCTGCGAATGAGGCCCTGCTCACGGGCGAGAGCGATCTCGTGCCCAAGGGGGTGGGCTCGAAGCTCTTTTCGGGAAGCTTCGTGAATCAGGGCTCCTGCCGCGCATGCGTCACCTCGCTGGGCGCGGAGAACTACGCCGCGCAAATCAGCAACGAGGCGAAGAGCTACAAGCGTGTCAAATCCGAAATCATGGACTCGCTGAACAAGCTCATCCGCTTCGTCACCATTCTTATCGTTCCGCTTGGTGGTCTGCTCTTCTGCAAGGAGACGTTCCTTTTGGTAGGCAGCCCGCAGGCGGCAATTCTCCATACTTCCGCAGCGCTTGTGGGCATGATTCCGCAGGGATTCATCTTGCTCACGTCGGCGGTGCTCGCCGTTTCGGTTGTCCGACTTGCCCAACACAAGGTGCTTGTGCAGGAGCTCCGCTGCGTTGAAACCCTCGCGCGTGTCGATGTGATCTGCCTCGATAAGACAGGGACCATCACAACTGGGGAGATGGACGTTGACGAGATGGTTCCCTTCAAGGGGGTCACCTATACCGAGGCGCTCCATGTTCTCAAGGCGCTTGCTAACGAAGCACCCGACGAGAACGCTACTATCCATGCTATCAAAGAGTATGTTGCGGGCATGAAGGATGCGCCCAGCCTTCCGGAGGCGCTCAAAGGCGCAGTCCGCATCATCCCCTTTTCCTCCGAGCGCAAGTACTCGGGCGTGTGCTTTGGGAGCGAGGCGGGAAACTATGCCATCGGCGCTGCTGAATTCGTGCTCAAGGACTCGCCCCTGCTTAGCCAGGCACAAGAAGTCATAGAGCGCCTTGCCGGTGTGCGCCGTGTGCTCGTGCTTGCCCAGGTGGAAGCATTCGCTGAGGACGATGCGATTGAGGGTGAGGTCAAGCCTCTTGGATACATCTTCATCCGCGACCGCGTGCGCACTACAGCTCGTAAGACACTCGAGTATTTTGCCGAGCAAGGTGTCCGCGTGAACATCATCAGCGGCGATTCAGTGGAGACCGTCTCGCATATTGCCGCTTCGGTTGGCGTTCCCGGCGCCGATAAATGCATTGATATGACCACGGTGCACTCTCAGGCTGACCTCGAACTTGCGGCGGAGGAGTGCCGCGTGTTCGGGCGCGTGAGCCCCGACCAGAAGAAAGAGCTCGTCAAGGCGCTTCAGAAGCAGGGGCATACCGTGGCGATGACGGGCGATGGCGTGAACGACGTGCTC
>CADBRF010000044.1 GCA_902796975.1 uncultured Coriobacteriaceae bacterium | reverse complement strand
CGGTGCGGTTATCGGCCTCGCCCATCCTATGAAGGCTCTCTCGGAGAAGCCTGTCGACGAAGGTGTTGAGTAAGTTCGAGTAGGTCTGGAGTAGATCCCCTTTAGCAGAATTGCTCATCCGCATTTCCCCGGCTACGCTCAAAAGCGTAGCCGGGGATTTTATTTTTTCCAAAATGCCAAGCATTTTTTCTCTCATTTTGCATGTTTCGGTAGAGTAAACGATACACTCACGTGTGCTAAAGTAGCTATGGGAGATATAGAGGGGACAATGGGGGAGCGATGCAATGCCGGGTAGCTTTCTGACGATCATGCAGAATTTTGACTTCAAGATGAGTGTGTTCGTGGCTCTTGAAGATCTCCTGCGGGAAACTTCCATAGACAAAATCTCAGTCAAGAAGATATGCAAAGAGGCGAATGTCTCCCATGCGACCTTCTACCGCTATTTCAAAGACAAGTTCGATGTTGGTCAGTGGTACACCGATTACACGTATTCTCTGGGAACAAACAAAATTGGCAGAACGCTTACGTGGCAAGATGGCTATTACCTCACGGAGAGCGCCATGCTGGAACATCGGGATTTCTTTGTGGCAATGTCGTCTTCCAAGGATGCGAATTCAATCGACAACTATGCCCCCCGTGCCCGCAGGCAGATACTCACAGAAACCGTTGTAGATGTGAAGCATGCTAAGCTTACCGAGAAAATGCGTTTCGATATAGACGCGACAATCGCATTGGAGACAAATCTTTTTCCTGCTTGGCACTATGGAAAGTACGATGCTTCGCTTGTCGAGATAACGAGCTGGGTGGCAGATGCCGTTCCCCGCGACCTCTACAACCTGCTCGAGCTTCCCCGTTCCATGGATATGCCTATCCGGGCTCGAAGATAGCTTTTTCTGTTGTCAATTGCCATCTAGCAAACAGCCCCAGAAGCTCAAGCTCCTGGGGCTGAATGTATTGGGTTGTGACATGTAGTACAGTTAATGCACAGCTACTATCTTACGCAGTCGTATACATCTGGGCGATTTCAGCGCGAGTGAAAACCGGGCCGTCGAGGCAGATGAAGTGGCTGCCAATGTTGCAGCGGCCACACTTGCCGACTCCGCATTTCATGCGCATCTCGAGAGTGGTCACCACGTGGTCGTCGGCAAAGCCCAACTTCTTCAGGCTTTCCGAGCAGGTGCGGTAGAGCGAAGGACCGCCGCATACCACTGCCGCCCGGTTCTCGCTTGCCTCGATGCCGAGCGTCTCTAGGAAAGGAGCGGTATAGGACTCTGTCAGCCCCTTCTTCTCGGATTCTTCGCTTGCGTGATAGACGCTCACGTAGACGTTCATATCGGGTACCTTTGGCCAGTTCTCGAAGAGATCCTCCTTGCAGACGAGGTCTGCGTAGGTGCTTGCGGAGTAGACGTAGTCGATATGCCCGTAGTCCTCTCGGTGGTCTATACAGTACTGGGCGAAGGAGCGGACCGGGGGCATGCCGATGCCACCAGCGATGAAGAGCATGTCCATGCCCTTGCAGGATTCATAGGGGAACCAGTTGCCAAAGGGCCCGCGAACACCGACCTGCTCGCCCACTTCCATCTGGTGCAGGCGGGTCGTGACGCGGCCTACCTTCTTCACCGTGAACTGGATGTAATCTTCACCAAAGCCGCTAATGACGAAGACGCACTCGCCTTCTGAGATGAAGGAGAGCAGGCCGAACTGGCCAGGCTTCGAATCGAAAGGACGCTTTCCATCGAGCGTGGTGAGCCGGAAGGTCTTGACGTCGTGGGTCTCGGGGATGATCTCCTTGATGCGGCAGACCTGGGGGATGAAGGGCTCGCCTCCGTTGGCGCAGCCATGTGCGATTTCAATCTCAGGCATGGGCTGCCTCCGTCTCCTCGGCTTGTGCCAGCTCGTTTGCACGGTCGATGAGCACTGTGATGTCCAGTGAAACCGGGCATTTCTCAATGCAGCGTCCGCAGCCAACGCAGAGCATCTTTCCGTACCGGTCTTCGAAATAGTTGAGCTTGTGCATGAAACGGTTGCGAACACGATCGCGTTTCTCGGGACGCGGATTATGGCCGCCTGCCATCGCCGTGTACTCGCTGAACATGCAGCTGTCCCAGCAGCGGAAGCGGACACCCTCCTTGCAACGGTTTTCCTGGTCGATATCGAAGCAGTAGCAGGTGGGACAGACGAAGGTGCAGGTTCCGCAGTTGAGGCACTTGTAGCTCATGGAATCCCAGAGCTCATGGCTCTCATGCAGGATGTCAAGGTTGTCTTTGATGTTCGAGGCGTCGACGTTCAGCGTGCAGTGAACATCGGCTACTTCGACCTCGCCTTCCTCGCAGAAGGGCTTGAACTTCTCGAGAAGCGCCTCGCCCTTTTCGGTCTGAGCGGTGACATTGTAGCCGCCCTCACCGTGGCGAAGCTGGATATCCGCCTGAGGAGCGTGGTTGGGATCCTGACCCATGGACTCGCAGAAGCAGGTCTCCGAAACTTCGGTGCACCCGATGGCAATCGTGGTGAGCCGGTCGCGTTTTGCCTGGTAGAACTCGTCGATATAGCCCTTGGTGAGAAAGGCGGCGTCCAAGCAATCAAACGAGCGCATGTCGCAGCTTCTCACGCCGAAAAGAATCTGGTCTGCAGATTCGATGACGGGGTCGATGAACATGTTGCCGGAGTTTTTCTCAACGCCGTAGTGGTACATGTTCTGGGTCTGCGGGAAAAGCAGGTCCTTGGGCGGCATCACCGTGTTGACCTGGTCGAGCTTCATTTTGTCGGAGCTCACATAGGGGGCGAAGCGGGTGGTTCCGTTGACTTGCTTGGGGACGTAGACAATCTGCTCTTTGGAGAGTTCGGTGAGCAAGCTGTCGAGCATTTCGTCTTTCAGAATCATAGTCGCTTCCTCCCTCACTCGAACTCTTCGAGGTCAGTCTTGCTGAAGCTGCGCAAGGCGTCCTCGTTGTCGGTTGTCATACCCGATTCGTATTCGCCGAACAGGGTGTTCATATCTTCGACAAGCTTCTTGTTGATGGCCATGAGGGGCAAGTCCATGGGGCAGGCGCGTTCGCATTCTCCGCACTCGATGCAGCGGTCGGAGATGTGGAAGGCACGAATCATCCCATAGAAGCGGTTCTCGCTCAGGTTGTCCTGCTTGCCGAGCCAGCCCACGTTGCGCTGGTCGACGAAACAGGTGCGGCAGGTGCAGCAGGGGCACACATCACGGCAGGCATAGCAGCGGATGCAGCGCTCGAAGGCCATGTTGAAGATGTTCTGGCGGGCAATGCGGTCAAGCCCGCTTACGAGATGGGCTCGAGCGTAGCGGTCTTGAGGAGCCGTTTCTTCCATCGCCTCGCCTAGCAGCTCATCATAGGTGACCGGGTTGCGGTGGGCACAATCCTGGCACTTGTTGAGCACGGTGCCAGTCTTGCGGTCGTTCATCTGCGGGCAGGGGATGCCCAGCAGGTAGACATCTTCGCGCTTGAACTGGTTATCTTCGATCATGCGGTTGATTGCACGCGAATCGCACCCGCGCACAGCCACGCCGATACGGCCGCGCTGTTTGAGGTCGCGCACATACTTGGCGGTGGTGTTGACGCAGTACTCATCGAAGATGAGACGGTCGGTATCTGCCGCATCGAGGCAGATGAGTGGGGTCGTCTGGCGCTCGAAACGGCCCGCTTCCCAACCGATGAAGGCGGCGATGGTACCGTCTTCCATGAGAGCGCGGGCGCGTTCGCGCAACGTGGTAGTGATGTCGCTCATGCGGCGCCCCCTTCCTCGCTCGCGGGAGCCTCTGACTCGTTATGTGCGCCAAAGAGCTTGTCTCCTGCCGATGGTGCGAGGGTGAAAGATTCCTTCAACGGCCCGACCTTCCGGACTCCCTCGGTGAACTCTTTCACGGTGTCGCGGAAGCGGCCCGCCTCCGAAGCGGAAATCCACTTGACGTTGAAACGCTCCGGCTCGAGGCCAACGTATTCCAGGAAGCGCTTGAAGATCATGAGGCGGCGCTTGGCGTAGTAATTACCCGTGGAATAATGGCAGTCACCAGGATGACAGCCGCATACAAGCACACCATCGCAGCCCTTCTGAAGTGCCTCGAGGACGTATTGAGGGTTGACGCGTCCAGAACAGGGAACGCGTAGAAGCCGGATATTCGCCGGATACTTCATACGATTGAGACCGGCGAGGTCTGCACCCGCATAGGTGCACCAGTTGCATGCGAATGCGAGGATGCGGGGCTCCCACTCCTCTTCGGTGGTTTTCTTCTCGTCTACCACTGGCATAGCGCATCCACCTCCTCCATGATGCTCTTATCGGAATAGCCAAGCAGGTCGAGGGCACCGGGCTTGCAGGCAACCGTGCAGGCGCCGCAACCCTGGCAGAGTGCCGGGTTGACCTGGGCCACATCGCGGGTGACCTTGACGGAATTCTCGCGCAGGTGTTTCTCCACAAGCGAGATGGCGCCGTAGGGGCAGATGTGCACACAGGTGCCGCAGCCCGAGCACTTGGCGATGTCGACGTTGGAGATCTGCGGGTTGGACTCGAGGGAATCGTGGCTGAACATGCCGATGACCTTGGATGCCGCGGCTCCTGCCTGGGCGACGGTATCGGGGATGTCCTTGGGACCCTGGGCAACGCCCGCCAGATAGACGCCGCGAGAGGCGGTTTCGACGGGGCGCAGCTTGGGGTGGGCCTCGATGATCCAGTCGTCCTTGTCGGTCTGAACGCCGAAGAGCATGGCGGTTTCAGTTGCGCCTGGAGCTGCCACCATTGCCGTCTCGAGGATAACCATATCGGCGTTGACCTCGACTTTCGCGCCCGAGATGGTGTCGGCGCCCCAAACGACGTAGTGGTCGCCCTCCTTGTAGATTTTGCTCACACGGCCGCGCAGGTAGCAGGCACCGTCGTTTTTGGCCTGCATGTAGAACTCGTCATAGTTCTTGCCCGGTGTGCGCACGTCCATGTAGAAGACGTAGACCTTGCAATCGGGAATGTGCTCGATAATCTGATGGGCGTGCTTGGCGCCGTACATGCAGCAGGCGCGAGAGCAGTAGGCTTTGCCCTTGTTGGGGTCGCGGCTGCCCACGCATTTGACGATGACGACGCTCTTGGGCTCCTTGCCGTCCGAAGGGCGTACGATACGGCCCTCTGAGGGGCCGGATGCGTTGATGATGCGCTCGAAATGCAGTCCGTCGATGACGTCGGGATAGGCGCCTCCGCCATATTCGGGGTAGAGGTCTTCCCATTTGATGAGCTCGTAGCCTGTTGCCAGGACTACTGCCCCGAAAGTCTCCGTTGTCTCTCGGTCGACGTCCTCGTAATTGATGGCGCCTGTGGGGCAGACCTTGGCGCACACACCGCATTTGTCGCGGGTGAGCTTGAGGCAGTGGTCGGCGTCGATGACAGGCTTGGAGGGAACAGCCTGCTCAAAGACCTTGTGGATGGCGGTGCGGTTGTCGAGGCCCTGGTTCCACTCGTTGGGAATCTTCTTGGAGGGGCACTTGGTTGTGCACAGACCGCATCCTGTGCACTTGTCGTAATCGACGTACTTGGCATGCTCTTTGATGGTGATTTCGAAGTTGCCCACGTAGCCCTCGACTTTGGTGACCTCCGAGAGCGTCTTTACCGTGATGTTGGGGTGGTTGCCCACCTCGCTCATCTTTGGCGTGCAGATGCAGGCGGAGCAGTCCATGGTGGGGAAGGTCTTGTCGAGCATGGGCATCTTGCCGCCCAGCGTTGCCTTGCGCTCCACGATGGTGACCTTGTAGCCAGCGTCGGCGATGTCGAGCGCTGCCTGCATGCCGGCGATGCCGCCGCCGATGATGAGCGCCTTCTTGTTGACGGGAATCTGCTGGGTATAGAGGGGGATTGCGTGATCGACCTTTGCAACCGCCATCTTGACGAGGTCTTTAGCCTTCTCGGTTGCCGCTTCCTTGTTATCCGCGTGCACCCAGGAATCGTGTTCACGCAGGTTGGCGACTTCGAGCATATAAGGGTTCACCTTGGTGTGCGAGAGAAGGGCACGCCAGGTTGGCTCGTGCATACGAGGGCTGCAGGCCGCAACGACGATGCGGTCGAGGTCATAGTCTTCGATTGCCTGTCTGATCTTTGCCTGACCGGGGTCCGAGCAAGTGTACTTGTTGTCTTCGGCATGAACGACGTTGGGTAGGGTTGCCGCATAGTCGCGAACTGCCGGGCAGTCGACGACACCGCCGATATTGCTGCCGCAATGGCAGACGAAAACACCGATACGGCTCATTTCGCCACCTCCTCGGCTTCAGGCTGCTTGAAAAGCGATGCGGCGTAGGCTTCAGCCGGTTCGAAGTGCTTTTTGAGGCCAGCTTCGTCTGCGGTGGCACCCATCGCCATGGCGATGAGCTCGGTGAAGTAGTAGACAGGCAGGTGGTAGTCGGTGCCCATCTCGCTATTAACCTGATCCTCGCGCATATCGAGGTTGAGCCAGCAGAGCGGGCAAGCCGTCACGATGGCGTCTGCTCCATTTGCCTTTGCATTGCGGAAGATGCGCTCCACCGCCTTGCGTGCCGCCTTGGGGCTCACGATATGGTTCGAAGCTCCGCAGCACTCTGTCTTGAAAGACCAGTCAACGCACTCAGCACCACACGCGTTGAGAAGGCCTTCCATCTTGGTGGGATTTTCCGGGTTGTCGAACTGAACAACCTCGGTGGGACGAACAAGCAGACACCCGTAATAGCATGCGAGCTTGGCACCGTTCAGTTTGGTCTTAAGAGCGGCGACGACCTTCTCCTGCACATCGGGCTGGACGAGCACCTCGAGGATATTGGTCACGTCAATCGACGCATGGTAGTCCATGTCGATGAGGCTGTTCACATGGGCGAGGTTCTCCTCGCTTTCAGCTGCATAGACCTGGGCCTCCTTGAGCACGGAATAACAGGCGGCGCAGGAGGCGATGACGGGCATGCCGGGATGCTGCTGCTCCGAGAGCGCAAGGCTGCGTGTGGGCAGTGCGTGCTTGAGGTCGTCGTTGGTGATACGCGCGGCGGACGTGCCACAGCAGCACCAGTCGTCGATTTCCTCGAGCTTCATCCCAATCTTTTCGGCAACGTAGTTCATCGATTGCGTGAAAGAAGAACCGGTTGATTCAGCCGAACAGCCGGGAAAATACGAAAAGGTCAGATCGGTCATGCGTCCCTCCCTTCTTCACATTTCTCGAAGATCTTTCGGACGGCGTCGATATCGCGCACTGACTGAGCTTTGACGCCAACCAGACCCTTCGAGAGCATCTTCGGGGCGCTTCCCATATCCTGCATGAGATGGCCAGAAGACATGTTGTAGCTGGCGGCGAGATACTGCTCGTTGGAGCGGCCTTTCTTCTTGACCTTCTTCAAAAACAGGTCTTCGAAGACGTCGCTTTCCGGAAGCGAGCGTTTGCCGGCAGCCTTGGATGCACGTCGCACTTCGCGCATAATCCCCGTGATGTCGATTCCCTGCGGGCAACGCACCGAGCAGACCTGGCACTGCGCGCAAAGCCATGGGCTGGATGCAGAGAGAGCTTCGTCGAGAAGCCCGAGCTGCAGCTTTCGGATGACTTGGCGCGGAGGCAAATCCATGTCTTCGGACATGGGGCAGCCCGCTGAGCATTTTCCGCATTGATAGCAATCGCGGAGATTGACATCTGCCTTCCTGGCGATTTCCGCGCACGCAGCGCGGGCGTCAGGGGAGACGTTGGATAGATTCACGGTGTGCATAAGAACCCCTTCCTATTCACAACTTCGTGCGTTTAAAAAATAGTACATCCGAGGCCCTCTTGATAGGGTGCACTAGCAGGCGGGGCGGGACTCCTCGTCAAGCGGGTAACGCTTTAGAAACATTTTGCGCCGTGGAGCGAACAAACCGCCTACCAGCCCTTATTGGATGACGGAGCCGAGCTTCATGGAGATACATCCCAGCACTGGATCTTCTTGTGACCTACCGAAGTGCCAAGCACACCTTTTCGAACCGCGTGTGGATCGTTTGCGGCAAAAATTTTTCACTCATCTTTTTTGGAGAATCCCGAGTTCAAAGCCCTCAATTCGGTTTCTGCCCGGTCATTTTGAAAGGTTTTCGGGGTAGTTTTGGACAGATGGTCCCCGATAGAGTCCTCCGCACTGAAATGCACATTGCCTGATGGCGGATGTGAGCTGAGAGGACCGATATGGAAAACAAGGCAGGACCAAGGCGTTTGAAAATATCACTGGGGCAGGCGGTACTCGGAGCCAGCCTTATCGTGCTCGCCGTGGGCTGCTGCACCTACCTGTGGCTTTCGGGGCGAGACGCCCGTTTTGCTAACCCGGTCGATCCGCTCGATAAGATAGGGGATTCCTCGTATTCTTCCGAGTTTCCCGAGGTCGATTGGGCCGCTTGGCAGTCAGTCAACCCCGATATCGTGGGTTGGATTAGCGTCCCGGGAACAGAGATCTCCTACCCGGTTGTTGCGGCAAGCTCTGCCAATCCAACTTGGTATCTCACGCATGATGTGTACGGCAACTTCAACCTCTTTGGCTCTATTTATCTCGATGCGGCTTGCGAGGATAACCTATTTGCCCAAAACGCTGTGATAAGCGGCCATCACATGCGTGACGGCTCCATGTTCGCTGCCTTGGCGAATTTTGCCGATGAAGATTGGGCATGCGACCATCAGACCGTGCTCGTACAGACTCCTTCGGCTAGGCGGGTATACGAGGTCGAGTTCGTGCGTGTCGTCAACGCGAAGAACGAGCCCAAACGCTGCAATTTTGCAAGCAGTGAGGACTTTTCCAATTGGTATGGCAGCCAACGCGCCCATGCCGATGTAATGCTCGACCGCCTATCCCAGCCGGACCAGGTCATGTCACTTGTCACCTGCAGCTATGGGCGATGGGCGAACGAACGCACCGTTGTCTATTGCTCTCAAATGGATCCTGCGCCCCATTGATGAGCTCCCATCTCCTCATGCTCAATTGATTATCAGAAGCCCTTATACCCGTAATTCATAAGAGACAAGGAACAACAACCCATGAACAATGTCACAAAGCGAAACAGCCGATATGGAACACGCGCTGGCAGGAACACGAACCAAGAACTGGAAGCGATGCCTGAGGCTGCATGGGAGCCCAAGACGGTTTCCTCTGATGCGAGTGCGGTGGGCTCAGGTGCCCCAATGGGAGCCGGAATATGTGAACCCGACAGGCGGGCTCCCTGGCGCGTCGTCATCGCGGTCCTTGCGGCGCTTGTTGCACTTTGGGCCGGCATCTTCTTCATTACTGGGCAAAACGCTGTCAAGAACACGGCAGACTATATCGGGGATGCCACCGGTGTGACTGCTCCTAATGCTTCAGTACGCGCTGAGATAGAAGAGCATACGACATTCCAGAGCGTCCCCAATGTTCTCTGGAAAGAGGGAGAGCGAGATGTTGGACTTCTCATCGCAAACCCCGAGGGCAATCCAGTCGATATGGCTCCGCATGTCTTCATCGATGTGAACGGTGATGGATCGTTCACTGAAGACGAATGCGTATGGAATCCGCAGGACTCAAGCGGAGAGGGGGACCTGCTTGCTCCTGGCAGCAAAGTCGATCAGATCCACCTCGACCGGCTGCTCAAGCCCGGTGTCTATGATGGACAGGTCGTCTTCACTGCCTACCACGTGGGTTCGCATGCGCCTGCCAATGGTATGACCATGGCGTTCAAGGCGAAGGTGGTCTAGGCGCATGAGTCTTTGTCTGCATCTAGCGCATCTGCCGGGATGCGCCCCCGTGTTTCTCCGTGGGCCATGAATAGCTTGCAATAAATCTATGACGGTTCAAACGAAAAGTCTGCTCTAAAACCTATCGAAAGGATTGTGATTCCTATGACTATCAACTTCAGGACGTTTACCAAACCTGCAGCTCTTATCGCCGCAGGGGCAATGGCGGTGAGCACCATCATGATGCCCGGATTAGCTTTTGCCGCAGAACCCGCGGATGCTTCTGTAAATGCTGATCAAGCGTCAAGTGCTGAGGGATCCACCATCATCTACGGCACCGACTTCACGGACAACATCAAGCTCGATGGCTTTGCTGGCGTTGCGGGCACTTGGACTGCTACGGTCCAGTACAACTCCTCTCTTATTGATGCTCTCGATAAAAACGGTGTTCCCGGAAAAGACACATCTGGTACCACGACCGATGACGAAGGCGGGGCAGTTGATGGCGACTTCGGTGATGGTGGATTCCAGGTGTTCGATTCCTCAACGGGAACGTGGAGCGCTGCAGACGCCAATGGACGTGCAAATGATGGCAAGGTCGACTTGCTCTATTCCACTGAAAAGGGCCCCTGGAAAGACGGCTCTACCATTGATGGAGACAAGAATCCCGATGGTGGTGGGGATGAGCATATCAACGGCGTCTACCTGCTCACGGTGCCAACTGCCATCAGCTACAGCGGCATGCACGTTGGAAAAGTGAGCACTTCAGATAACTATGTGATTAACGTGCAAGGTGTGCTCCCTGCGGGCAAAGCGGTAAAGGTCTGGGCGGAATCCGGCAAGGTACTCGATGGCCCAACTGACGCTAATTCCCAGATTATCGAGACCACGTCAATGGCAAGTCCTAATCAAGCCGGGGCAACGGGTGCTTACAGCGGCGGCGAAGACGATGCCTACGGTGATTCCGATAACTATCGTGTCGTTTCCGCACGTGAAGCGGTCAATACCAGCCTGGAACTCAAAGCTGGCAATTCGGGCTCAGTGGCACCTGAGTTCGTCCAGAACTAGCAGGTGGTGATGAGAAATATGACAGTCCTCAACACGAAGGGGGTGTATGGGGCGATGACATTAGACAGACAGTGGAAGTTCATCGGCATTTGCTCACTCGCCTATGCGCTTATGCTGGTTTTCGTGGTTTTCTCTCTGCCCGCGTGGGCAGCGGAGTTGACGGATGTCAACAGCAGCCTGCAGGTGTACGACGTTGAATCGGGCACATGGACAAGCAAATCGGGCGATCAGGAGACTGTCTCAGAAGGAGAAGTTCAGGTGAGCTATGACGTCGTGGCAGACCCTGAGCTCGACACCACTGAGGTGACAACCGATGCAGATGGTGCGTATGCGCGGACAGGGGACAGGGCTGAAGCTCTTCTGCTCCTTAGCATATGTCTTGCGAGCGTGGGGTTGGTACTGATAGCAACTTCTGCGAAACCCTGCGCACAGGGTATT
>CADBRF010000043.1 GCA_902796975.1 uncultured Coriobacteriaceae bacterium | reverse complement strand
GCGAGTTCGAGTGCGAATCCGAGGGTGTCAAGGGCATGGCAGATCCCCGTTTCTACCGCACCAAGATCATGACGCCCTTCGTGGCGGGATCCTATGGCAGAGTGCTGCATGGCATGTATGCCCGCGGCACTCACAAGGTCATCGAGCCAGAGGACTGCCTGGTGGAAGACCCCATCGGTCAGCCTATCATCAGGACCATCGCTGCACTTGCAGAAGAAGCGGGCATCGAGCCCTATGACGAGAACACGGGGCGAGGCATCTTGCGACATGCCGTTATCCGTGTAGGGGCGAACACGGGTCAGGTCATGGTCATCCTCGTCGTCAACCGCAAGGAGTTTCCGCACAAGAAATGGTTCGTGCGCGAGCTACGTGCGGAATTCCCCGAAATCTCGACAGTTGTCTTCAACGTCAACACGCGTCAGACCAACGCAGTGCTCGGCCCGCTTGCCATGACAGCCTATGGACAGGGGTGGATTGAAGACAAGCTCTGCGGATGCACCTTCCGCATCCCTGCTCTTGCCTTTTTCCAGACCAATGTCCCTCAGACTGAGATTCTCTATGAGACTGCGCTCGATTACGCCCGTATCAAGCCGGACGAACTCGTGGTGGACGCCTATTGTGGCATCGGGACTATCGGCATCATTGCCGCCAAGCGGGCGAAATGCAAGGTTCTGGGTATTGAGACCGTTCCGGCAGCTGTAGAGGCAGCACAGGAGAACGCAGCGCTTAATAAGCTTCGCAAGACGAAGTTCGTGGCGGGAGATGCGGGCGAGGTCCTGGAGCAGCGCGTCGAAGAGGGCAAGATTTCGCCTGACGTGGTTATTCTCGACCCACCGCGTTCAGGTTCGACTTCGCAGTTTCTCGAGAGCGTGAAGAGAGCGGACCCCCGTTGCATTATCTATGTGAGCTGCAATCCTGAAACGCAGGTCCGCGATATCAAGCTGCTTCAAGACCGTTACCATGTTCGCCGTCTGGCAGGTGTTGATATGTTCCCGCACACCAAACACGTGGAAACGGTTGCCTGTCTGCTCCGCAATGCTTGAGGTAGTTCTTCGGCACATGCTGTTCGCTGCCTAAATGGTGCACTCAGGGGGACGAGAGGGGCATCCGCAAGGAAAATCCTTGCAAGATAGTCCCGTCGTGTTACAATTCACTTTCGCGTGCTCAGAATATCCGGAGCGGCCAATGGGCTGCCTCCGTGTGTGAAAGGAAGCAGACATGGCAGTACCTAAACAGCGGACCAGCAGGTCTCATACGCATTCCCGTCGTTCGGCTAATAGCCGCATCAAGAAGGTTACGCTTTCCGCGTGCCCTCAGTGCGGTGAGCCCAAGCGCCCTCATTACGTGTGCCCTCATTGCGGCTACTATCGCGACCGTCAGATCATCGAGGTCGAGTAACCCTCTCAGCATAGCAATGCGCAATGAAGAAGCCAGCTCCACCTCATGGGGCTGGCTTTTTGATTACAGACGCCAGGGAGAAGGAACGGCACTGGTTTCCATGAGCCAAAGCTGGCGGTTCAAGACAAGGAGTAGCTATGGCAGACGTAAAGATTGTCGTCGATGCGATGGGTGGCGATAACGCCCCCGGCGTCGTCCTGGATGGCACTGCGCAGGCACTTGCTGCAGACCCTGAGCTCACTGTTGTGCTCGCGGGTCCACAAGAGGTCGTCGAGCCATTCGCTCGCGAACACGAGCGCGTCATCGCCCAGGTGACCACCGAGGTCATTGGCATGGGAGAGCATCCTGTCAACGCTGTGCGTCATAAGAAAGATTCCTCTATCGTGGTCGGTTGTCGGCTCGTGCGCGATGGCGAAGCCCAGGGCTTCTTTTCCGCAGGGTCAACGGGCGCCTGCATGGCGGCGGCAACGCTTGTCATCCGTCAGATAAAAGGCGTCAAGCGTCCCGCGCTTGCATCGGTCATGCCTACCGGCGTCGGCAAGCACACCATCTTCACAGATCTCGGTGCCAATGCAGACTGCCGGCCAGAATACCTTGTTCAGTTCGCTCGCATGGGGCAGATCTACAGTCATCTCGTTCTTGGCATCGAGAACCCCACGGTGGGCTTGCTCAATATTGGTTCCGAAGACACCAAGGGCAATAAGTTCGCCCAGGAGTGTTTCGGCCTGATGCAGGAGAATGTCCCCAACTTCCAGGGGAATGTCGAAGGCAACGACCTCCTCTCTGGCAAGGTCGATGTCATCGTCACTGACGGGTTCACGGGCAACGTGGCGCTCAAGACCATCGAGGGGACGGCAAAGACCCTGCTCAAGGCTGTCAAAGCCGAAATCATGTCCTCCACGCGCGCAAAGATCGGCGGCGCATTGGTAAAGCCGGCGCTCGGCAAAGTCGCCAATATGCTTTCTTCGGATGATTACGGTGGAGCGCAGCTTTTGGGCGTCAAGGGCGTCTGCCTCATCGGGCACGGCTCCAGCACGGCAACTGCCATCGCTTCGGGCATTGCGGCAACGGCACAGGCAGTGCGCATGGACATGCCTGCCCGCATTGCAGAAGCTATTCAGGAGATTAACGGAGAGGAGGCTCGTTCATGAGCCTGCCTAACGTCCACTACGACCCTGCGTTTTCCGATAGGGTGGCGCGGGCGGAGGAGATACTCGGCTACAAGTTCAAAGATCCGGGCATTCTCGAAGTCGCCATCACGCATCCGTCTGCGGGAGAGCCGCAGGAGCGCGTGAGCAACTACGAACGCTTGGAATTTCTGGGAGATTCCATCCTCGGTGCCATCATCGCCGAAGAGGTTTTCATGCGCTATCCAGACCTCGATGAAGGTGGTCTTACCCATATCAAGGTAGCGCTCGTCTCCGGTTCCACGCTTTCCGACGTGGCAAAAGAGGCTGGCATCGCCGATTGCATCATCTTCGGCGAAAGTGAGCTCAACACGAGCGCCCGTGGCCTGCACTCCGCGCTGGAGAATGTCTTCGAGGCGCTGGTTGCCGCCCTGTTCTTGGATGGCGGCATCGAACCCGCGCGTACGTGGTCTCTGAAAATGCTGGGTCCCCTCATCAGCCGCGATCTGGCGGTGAAGGAGGAAAACCCCAAGTCGGTGTTGCAGGAGATAACCCAGGCTCGTCGTATGACCTCTGAATACGAGATTGTGGATGAAATCGGCCCCTCGCACGACCGCACCTTCGTCGCTGTGGTTCGCGTCAACGGCAAAGTGCGAGGACAGGGCAAGGGCCGTACCAAGAAGGGCGCCGAGGCGGCTGCTGCCGCAGAAGCGCTAAAGACGTTTCGAAAATAGCTTGCAGCCTGAGGCGGGCGCTGGCTGGAGCTCGCGCCCGTAGCGCTGGAGGCATCCGCACCCTGAGCCGTGCAGGGTGAATGCATGCGCTGTGGTATCATCTGAACATTCGTGGCAGCTCGAACAAGGAATCCTGTGTATCTCAAATCGCTCGTGCTCAAAGGCTTTAAATCGTTCGCAGACCGGTCTGTCCTGCGGCTTGAGCCAGGTCTTACCGTTGTCGTTGGCCCTAATGGATCGGGCAAATCGAATATTTCCGATGCTGTGCTCTGGGTTCTGGGCGAGCAGAGTGCCAAGCAGCTCCGCGGGACTTCCATGGAGGATGTCATCTTCGCCGGGTCATCCGCCCGCAAGGCTGTGAGCCTTGCCGAAGTCGATCTTGTTCTCGACAATTCCGATGGCACCTTGCCTCTCGACTTCAACGAAGTCGTTATCACGCGCCGGATGTACCGCAGTGGCGAGAGCGAATACCTCATCAACAACAGCCCCTCGCGTCTCACCGATGTCCTCGATATTCTCAACGATTCTGGCTTGGGTCGCGATGCGCACTCAATCATCTCCCAGGGCACGCTCCAGAATGCGCTCCGTGGGCGTCCCGAAGACCGCCGTATCCTTATTGAGGAGGCCGCGGGCATTCTCAAACATCGCAAGCGCAAGGAGAAGAGCGAACGCAAGCTCAAGAATCTCGATGCCGAACTCGTGCGCGTAAAAGACCTTGCGGGTGAGCTTGACCGCCAGCTGAAGCCGCTCGAACGACAGGCCAAGAAGGCCCGCCAGCACGAGCAGCTTGATGGGGAGCTCCGAGAAATCGAGCTTACCCTCGCTGTTGACGACCTGCGCATCCAGCAAGCATCGTGGGAAGATGCCGAGCGGCGCGAGAAGGAGGCGGACGCTGCCGTCGAGCTGGCACGCCTGCAAGCCAACGAGCGTGACGAGGAACTGAACAAATACCAACGTCTTCTCGAGGAGAAAGGCCTGTTCGTCGGGGATATCAACGAGCAGCGCCGCAGAAGCCAGCTTGCGCTCCAGCGTCTTGATGCGGGCATGCTCCTCCTTGAGGAGAAGGGGCGTAACATGGTCACCCGCCTCTCCGAGCTCAGACAGACCATTCACCGGTCCGATGCGCGCGTGAAAGAGGCATCTTCGCAGCTGGAGGAGGCCAAAGACCAGCAACGTGAGACTACTGCCCGTCGCACCGAGCTCGAAAGCCAGCTCTCGACACTCCAGACAGAGTCGGGAGACCTTCACCTCCAGCGGAAATCCGCTGATGCCGAGATGGGCAAGATGTCGAGTCTTGTCCGTTCCAAGGCGCGTGCCATTGACGACTGCAAGCTCAAGTCGGTCAAGGCGCAGGAACGCCTTTCGGGGGCAGACGTTGAAGACGGCCTGCTTGCGGACCGCGCTAAGCAGATTGACGAGCGCCTTGTCGCTACCCGGTCCTCGCTCGATGAGCAGAAAGGCCATCTCGCGGACCTGAGCGAGAAGGTTGAGAACCTGCAGGCAGAAGCTGATGCTGCTCGCCAGTCCATTAACACGGCGACAACCCACCGTGATTCCGCCCGTAAAGCGGTCGATGACGCCCGCTCCGCCCTTCAGTCCCTTAACACCGAGCTCAAGGGCCTGCAGCAGATTGACCGCGCTTTTGATGAGACCAACCCCCTGCATGCCTGGGTGCTCGACCACAAAGACGAGCTTGCGGGCATCGTTTCGCCGCTCTCCGAGCTCTTCGCCGCTCCCCCCGAGGTCGAACCCCTTGTTGAGTACCTGCTTGGAGCGGATATCTATGGCGTTACGATGACGGATTCCGCTGCTGCTTCGAAGCTTGCCGCGATGGTCAAAGATCGCGAGTCCAACCTCACAGGTATCCTCTCTCTCATGCCACTCGTAGGCAACCAAGTCGCTCGCGCTGGAAGCTCAACGGGGCAACGCTTGCTTGACTTGCTTGAATACGACGCTGCCAATGAGCACGTTGCCCAGGCTCTCTTCGGCGATGTCTATCTGGTTGACAGCATCGACGAAGCCCTCGAGGCGGCGGAGCATGAGCATGCACATGTCAGATATGTGACGCCCGACCTGGCGGTTGTCTGGCCGAATGGGAAGATTGTGCTCGGCGCTCAGGCAACAAACTCCGAGGGCGTGCTCGCCCGCAAACGCCGCATCTCCGACGTACGCGCATCTATTCCCGCATGCGAGAAGAAGTCTGCAGATGCAAAGACGGAGCTCGAGCAGGCAGATGAGATGCTCGCCGCTGCCCAGGCTGCTGGCGTGGAGACCTCTCAGCACCTTGCCTCGGCTAAAGGGGAGATGAACGCGGTTCGCCAAGATATTGGCAGGCTCGAGCAGACGCTCTCCACGCTCTCTCGCGAGCGCGCAGCCGTAGACGATCGTCGCAAGGGCATCCAAGAGAACTGCGCTGCCGCCCGCGCTCAGGTTCAGGAGCTCGAAGAACTTCATCAGACATTGAAAAAGGAACATGACGAGGCGGAGGAAAAGCTCGCCCGTATCCGAGACCATCGCAGCCAGCTCATCGAGCGCGAGGGCACGTACACGGAATCGCTTTCTTCCATCCGGGTGGAGCTTGCCACTGTGCGCGAGCGCGAGTCACATCTCAACCGACAGATCCAAAGTCTTTCTTCTGAGCTGGAAAAGCTCGCCACTTCTCTTGCTGTTTCTCGCCAGACCGAGGAAAGCCTCGAGATTCTCCGCCTTCGCGTGGAACCCCTCTATGGTCAGCTCACAGAGCTTCGCGAACATATCTGCCGCACTGGCGATGTTCTTGCTGACCGCGCCCAGCTCGAGGAGGCTGGCCAGGGTGATTTGCGCCGGGCTATCGAAGACGCACGTTCTGTCGTGGTGGAGTCCAAGAAGAAGCTCGACCAGGCAACCGAGACGCTTTCTAAGGTGCGCATTGAGAAAGGCAAACTCGAGGTCCAGGTTGACACCGCGGTAAAGACCATCTCCGAAAAGGGTGTCCTGCTCGATGTCGCGCTGGAGCTTCCCGCACCGGAAAATCGGGAAGAGACCGAGGCGCAGGCGGAGAAGCTCCGCAACAAGATCAAGCGCCTTGGAGCGGTCAATCCCGTTGCCATGGAGGAATACCGCGCGCTAAAAGACCGCCGTGATTTCATCGGTCTCCAGCTCGAAGACCTCGAAAGCGCCTCGAAATCGCTCAAGCGCATTGTCGCAGCCATCGACCGCAAGATGCGCAACCAGTTCATCGAGACCTTCGAGAAGGTCAACAGCAATTTCGTAGAAACTTTCGGCTTGCTGTTCCCGGGCGGTCATGGGTCGCTCGAATTGACCGATCCAGATAGCCCTGAGACCACGGGCGTGGAGATCCATGCGCAGCCACGGGGCAAAGCCGTGCGCAAACAGTCGCTTCTCTCCGGTGGTGAGCAGTCACTCGTCGCCCTTGCCCTGCTTTTCTCGGTTTACCGGGTGCGCAAGACTCCCTTCTTCATCATGGATGAGGTCGAGGCGGCTCTTGACG
>CADBRF010000042.1 GCA_902796975.1 uncultured Coriobacteriaceae bacterium | reverse complement strand
CGCCCGAGGGAACGCGAAATCCATCTCCGTCTTCAGCCCAGTTGAAGACCTGCCCAGAGGTGGCGATGATGCCCAAGTCCACAGCGCCTTTGGACTGTATTTTCATGGTGTGCACGGGTGTCTAAGGGAGTTTACTCAATCGTGCGATAGAAGCAGGTCGTGTGCCCCGTGTGGCAAGCGGGCCCCTCGGCATCCACTCCCACGAGCAGGGTATCGGCATCGCAATCGTAGCGGATCTCCTTGACGTGCTGAATGTTTCCGCTGGTGGCGCCCTTGTTCCACAGCTCCTGACGCGAGCGAGACCAGAACCAGGTGAGACCAGTCTCGCACGTGAGCTTTAACGACTCGGCATTCATATAAGCGAGCATGAGAACCTCGCCCGTGTCGAACTGCTGCACAATAGCCGGCACGAGCCCGCGCGAATCGTATTTGATTTCCGGAAGCGTCTCTGGCATCACGCATCTCCTTTGTATGCGGCATTAGTCATGTTGCAAGAAGCATGATACCGCACAGGTCCACACCCTCGCTTTTAGTATGCCGAGGCATTTGTCATCGCGCTTAAACGAGAGACTATCAGCGTGAGAATCCAGTGCGATTCAATAGACATTTCGCGTTTAATACATGGCCACATGAGGTTCGTGATACAAGGCGAGTTTCTGGTCATGCGTTACGAGCAGCATATTAACGGACTTAGCCTGGGCGATAAGCATGCGGTCGAAGGGACCCCTATGCACTCCCGCAGCCGCCGAGCAGTCAAGATTCTCGTACGCGAATATCGCATCGAGGTCGAGCGGAAGCTGAGCGAACCCCGTCACCCTACATCTACGCGAGAATTCCTCGGCAGATTTTGGCATCACGTCAGGGCGCTTCGCATGCTTGATGGCAATCTCCCAAGCGGAAACGTCGCTCACGAACACCGTGTTGCGAACATCTGATATCTCCTCTATGGCCCGTCTGGGGATGAGGGACGAACCATCCATGAACCAGAGCGCCATATGAGTATCGAGAAGGAGATCCATATTACGCCCCGAAGTCTGCTGCGATTTCGTCGTCCAACTCATCGAAAGCGGCGTCGTCCACCAGCATTGGCTCGTCTTTGAACAGGCCAAATGTGCAGCCCGCGCACTCAGTAATATCTATAGGCACGATTTTCGCAACGGGGACGTCGCGCTTTTTCACAACGTACTCTTTCACTGCCCCGCTGGTGATATCCGCAATAATCGCCGAGAAATTGTCACGAGCGGCACCTATCGTCATTTCAGCCATGGCGCTCTCCTCTCGTCACATTCGCATAGCACACAACTTAGCCAACTTGGCTACATTATTGACCGCAATCTCCATACCGACAATGTTGAAAGGCGAAGAGCAAATTGCATGGCGGGGCGCTCTGTTCGCACATGGTTGTCCAAAATGTATGTGCGCAGGGGCGGAACCTTGCGGCAATTCCCGCCCCTGCCCTATACTGCTCATTCGTCCGAAGGAGGAAAGCCCATGTCAGAAGAACAGATTCTCGAAAAGCCGGAAAAGCAGCAGAAGAAGCACCGCAGACTCCGTATCACCTTGATTGTGGTCTGCTGCCTCGTGGTTGCCCTCTTCGTGGGCTTTCGCGCGTACGTAGGCGACTTCTACCATGCCGATTCGGCTGCGCTTGAGCAAGCAGAGGCAGCTGCAGGAGCAGATGTCACAAAGACGATGCCTGTCGAGAACATTACTGCCTACTCCCCTGCTGGTTCCTCCTCCGATACGGGCATCATCTTCTACCCGGGCGCCAAGGTGGAAGCGACTGCTTACGAACCGCTCATGCTCGATTTGGCAGCGCAAGGCTACCTGTGCGTGCTCTGCGAGATGCCGAGCAACATCGCCTTCTTCGATATCAACGCAGCAAAGGATGTCTTGCCGCTTTATCCCACGGTGAAGCATTGGTATCTTGCAGGGCATTCGATGGGCGGAAGCGCAGCGGGAAACTTCACTTCGAAGAACCCCGGCACCTTTGACGGCCTCATTCTTCTTGGCTCCTACACCGTCGATGAGCAGGACGGATGCGTGCCGCGAGCCATAAGCATCTATGGCAGCGAGGATGGTGTCATCAACCGCGAGAACTACGAAAAGAACCGTGAAAACCTGCCCGCAGATACCACGGAATTGGTCATCGAGGGCGGAAACCATGCGGGTTTCGGGGCGTATGGACCCCAATCCGGAGACGGTACAGCCTCCATCACTCCTGAAGATCAGCAGCATCAGACTGCAGATGCAGTAGCAGCCTGGATTGAGGAAGCCAAATAGGGCTTGACTTGGAATTCTATGACGGCGGAGGGCACGAAGCGGGCAGGGTTGCAGCCGGGTGCAGAGATTGCGGCTTCGTGCCCTGCGGCAAAGGCGGGGCCGAGAGCGGAGAGATATTTAAGCGCGTAGCGCGAGTCCTCGGAGCTGGCTTCGCCGGAGGGCGCATCGGGTGACGACCTTGTTTCTCGGGACGTGCCGAAATGAGCCCACACACAACACTGACCTGCTAAAGGTCGCAGGGGAAATGGCTGGTAGCTTGCGCTTTAGAGTCTGACGGGGATTCCCTGCTTTGCCATGTATTCCTTCACCTGATGAATGGTGAAGGTGCCGAAGTGGAAGACGCTGGCAGCGAGAACAGCGTCTGCCTCGCCCTCGATGATGCCCTCGGCGAAGTGCTCGAGCTTGCCGACGCCGCCGCTGGCGATAACGGGAATATCCACAGCGCGAGCAACTGCGCGGGTAAGCGGAATGTCAAAGCCATCCTGAGACCCATCGCGGTCCATGCTCGTGAGCAGAATCTCACCAGCCCCGCGTTTTGCCGCCTCGACGGCCCATTCAACAGCATCGATGCCCGTATCTTTGCGACCGCCATGCACATAGCATGTCCACTTGTCCAAGCCGCCGGGAACGCGCTTGGCGTCAATAGCAACGAGCACCGCCTGACTGCCAAAGGCGTGGGCACCAGCGGTGATGAGCGAGGGGTCGACAATCGCCGCGCTATTGAGGGAGACCTTGTCCGCGCCGGCTGCAATCATCTGCCGCATATCCTCGACACTTCTCATGCCACCGCCGACAGCGTAGGGAATGTGCACTTCTTCGCTCGCACGGCTCGCCATGGCGACCGTGGTCTTGCGCCCCTCGTGGGTGGCGGTGATATCAAGGAAGACGACTTCGTCCGCGCCCTGGGCGTCATAGGCGTTGGCAAGCTCGACCGGATCGCCCGCATCGCGCAGGTTCACGAAGTTGACGCCCTTCACAACGCGTCCGTCTTTGACATCCAAACAGGGGATGATGCGCTTGGTCAACATAGTCGTTCGCTTCTTTCGTCTCGGCGCCGTGCGTCACGCACTGGCTAGTTCTTGCAGGCCTCGATGCCCTCTTCCACCGTGAACGCGCCCTCGTAGATAGCACGGCCGGCAATTGCGCCCTCAATGCCGGGGGCAGGCTGTGCGGCAAGCGCCCGCAGGTCGTCGAGGGTGGCGATACCGCCCGACGCGGTGATGGGGAAGCCTGCCACCTGGGCGAGCCTTCCATATGCCTCCGCATCGATGCCATACTGCATGCCATCGCGAGCAATATCCGTGTAGACGAGATTGACGATGCCACGCTCCTTGAGCTCTGCCACCAGATCTGCCGCGGGAGTCTCCGTACCATCGAGCCATCCTTCGATGGCAACCATGCCATCCTTGGCATCTACGCCAGCGACGATTTTCTCGCCAGCGCGCTCCACGGCATGCGCGCAGAATTCCGGGTCGCGGATGAGAGCACTTCCGAGCACCAGCCGCTGGACTCCAACGGCAAGGTAGCGTTCGAGCGTCTCCATGGAGCGGATGCCGCCACCCACCTCGACCACGATATCCACATCGCGCACGATGGCGGAGATGATATCGATATTCGTCGGGCTGCCATCACGCGCACCATCGAGGTCGACTATATGAATGCGCTCGGCGCCCGCCTCGGCAAAGGAGCGTGCTTGCGCCACCGGATCCTCGTTGTAGACGGTAACCTGGTTGTAATCGCCCTTCTTGAGGCGAACCGCGCGGCCGTCCAGAATGTCAATCGCGGGAACTAGAATCATCTGCATCCTCCAACAGGTATCGCGTCACTTGCCAGCCGCTTTACTGACGATTCCGCCGAAGTTCCTCATCACCTGTAAGCCCCATTTGGAAGACTTCTCGGGATGGAACTGCACACCGTAGATATGGTCTCTCCCCACGGCAGAGACAAAGGTACGGGCATGCTCGGTGAGCGCGGCGATATCCGCTTGGTTGTCGGGTACAGCGCAGTAGCTGTGCGTGAAATAGAAATATTCGGAGTTGGGAACACCCTCGAACAAATCCCAATCGCGCTGCAGCTCGACCGAGTTCCAACCCACATGCGGGACCTTGTATTTCTTGCCGGATTCGTCTGTGGCAGGGACATGCTCGATATGGCCAGGCAGAAGACCCAGGCCGGCAACACGTGTGCCGGGTTCACAGCCCTCATCGCCCCAGTCGAAGATGAGGTGGAGGCCCAGGCAGATGCCGAGGAAGGGCACGCCTTCCTTCACGCGCGTTTTTATCGCATCCATCTCTCCCAGCTCGACCATGGTGTCGGCAGCGTCACGAAACGCGCCCACACCAGGGAGGATGATGCCGTCTGCTTTTTCGATCTCAGCTGGGTTCTGCGTGATGAACGCGTCGTAACCCGCATCGCCAATAGACCGCTGCACGCTTGCGAGGTTGCCCTTGCAGTAATCGACAACGGCAATGCGAATAGACATGGTGCCTCCTTTTTCGTTCACTGCCGAACAGACTAGCCGTCCCAGCTTTCCAGCAGGTTACAGCGTTCCCTTGGTTGAGGGAATTTGGTCAGCGATGCGCGGGTTAATGCGCGTCGCATCGCAGAGGGCGCGGCCGACGGCCTTGAAAGCAGCCTCGAGAATATGATGGGTGTTGCGACCGTGCAGCTCGTCGATATGGAGCGTAACACCCATATTACTCGCGAGGGCGATGAAGAACTCCTGGGCAAGCGAGGTGTCAAAGGTTCCGAGGATGCCCAAGGGCAGATCCACGTGATAGTGGAGCTGACCGCGGCCCGAGATGTCGAGTGCCGCCATGACGAGCGCCTCATCCATGGGCAGAATCGAGGAGCCAAAGCGGACGATACCGCGCCGGTCCCCCAGAGCCTGGGCAAATGCCTGACCGAGAACGATGCCGCAATCCTCGACCGTGTGATGTGCCTCGACCTCGATATCGCCCTTGGCATGGACGGTCAGGTCAAAGAGGCCATGGCGGCCAAAGGCATCGAGCATGTGATCGAAGAAGGGCACACCCGTATCAATATCCGTTTTGCCCGTGCCGTCGAGGTCGAGCACGACCTGGATGTCGGTTTCCTTAGTGGTGCGGCTGATTTCTGCAGTTCTAGCCATGTTGACGTTCCTCCAGAATCTTCCCAAACGCGCTGATAAAGGCATCATTCTCGCGCGGAGACCCCACGGTAATGCGGAGACAGTCGAGCGCGAGCGGATTGGTTGCAAAGCTGCGAACGAGAATGGAATACTCCTCGTAGAGGCGCTTGCGCATATCGTCTGCCTGGTCGATATGGAGCATGAAGAAGTTCGCATCGCTCGGATAGACAGCCACGCCCTCGAAAGCACTGAGAGCCGCCATGACCCGGGACCGCTCAGCGCGGGTTTCGGCAATCCCCGCATCGAAGAGCTCACGGTGCTTGACGATTTCCTCCCCCACAATCTGGGAGATGGAATCGACCGAGTAGGGCTGGCGAACTTTAAGAAACTCGTCAATGACCTTCTCGTTGGCGAGAATGTAGCCGAGGCGGGAGCCCGCCGCGCGGTAGGCCTTCGAGAAGGTGTGGAGAATGATGAGGTTCTCGTACTCCGCCAGAAGCGGCAAGGCTGTCTGACCACCGAACTCTCCATAGGCCTCGTCGGAGAGAACGAGCGCATCGCTTGCCTCGCAAAGAGCGCGGACCGTCTCGATATCCGTTGCGCACCCTGTGGGATTGTTGGGGCTCGTGACGATGACAAGGCTCACGTCGCCCTTCGCCAAACGCTTGCATGCCGCTTCCGTATCGATGTGGAAGTCCTCTCCCACGCGCGGCATCTCCTCATAGTTCGAGCCGGTGAGCTGGGCGTTAAGCGCGTAAACGGAAAAGGTCGGCCCAAAGGAGAGCACCGTGCGCCCCGCTCCGCCAAAGGCGAGCGTGAGGTCGAAGAGGAGCTCGTCGCCGCCGTTGCCGCAGAGCACCTGGGAGGCTTGGACGCCATGCCACTGGCCAATGAGCCCACGAAGCTTGTTGGCCAGAGGGTCTGGGTAGCGGTTGAAGGCGAGCGAACCCAGGCGCTCGGTGATGGAGGCGCGCACCTCTGTGGGAATAGCATAGGGCGACTCGTTGGCGGAGATGAAGACCTCCGCAGGCAACGAGGCCGGGTCGTAGGGCTCGAGGTCGGCGAGCGCGGGATTTCCGGAACAGACTGGCTTCATCTGCTACTCCGCGTCCTCATCGCCGTGGTCATGACCACAACCGCAGTCATCTTCGTCTTCGTCCTCGTCTTCCATTGCCTCCATGACATAGTTCATGAACTGGCAGCGCAGGTCAACAGAACGACCATGAGCCCAGAGACCCTCGCGGGCGGCAAGCGTCTCGACAGCGTCCGCGTCAGCCTCGAGCGCATCGTAGGGGAAGCTCAGGACCGAGGACTTCTTGACGAAATCCTCAACCGAGAGCGGGCTCGAGAAGGCGGCGGTGCCACCGGTGGGAAGCGTGTGGTTGGGGCCGGCCACATAGTCGCCAATCGCCTCGGGCGTCCAGGAGCCGAGGAAGATGGCACCGGCGTTGCGAACGTACCCCAGCAGCTCGAACGGGTCGGACATGGAGATTTCCAGGTGCTCAGGGGCGATGACGTTCACCGTATCGAAGGCCTGAGTGAGCGTCTTGCAGACGACGATGAGACCATGCTCGAGGCTCTGCTCCGTGATCTCGCGGCGCTCGCTCTGCTCGAGCAGGTCGGGCAGGACATCCTCGACCTCGTCGACAAGGCCCTCCTCCGTGGTGACGAAATAGCAGGTGGCACGCGGGTCGTGTTCTGCCTGGGCCATGAGGTCGATGGCGATGAACTCGGGAATTGCCGTCTCGTCGGAGAGCACGCAGACCTCGGAGGGGCCGGCGATCATATCGATGCCGACATCGCCATTGACGAGCTTCTTGGCAGCGGCGACGTAGGCATTGCCGGGGCCGGTGACCTTGTTGACCTTGGGAATGGACTCGGTGCCGTAGGCCATGGCCGCGATCGCCTGAGCGCCGCCCACCTTGAAGACACGGTCCACGCCAGCGGTCTGAGCGGCCACGAGCGTATAGGGGTTGACCTTTCCATCCTTGCTGGGGGGCGTGCACATGATAATCTCGTCGACGCCTGCCACGCTCGCGGGAATGGCATTCATGAGAACCGTGGAGGGGTACTGGGCACGGCCGCCGGGAACGTAGATGCCCACGCGCTCGAGCGGCGTGACCTTCTGGCCCGTGATGGCGCCATCGGCGCGGGTGGTGAACCAGGACTGCTGAACCTCGCGCTCGTGGAAAGCCGTGATGTTATCGGCTGCGTATTCGATGGCGCGGACGAAATCCTCGTCTACGAGCTCCATGGCTTCTTCGAATTCCTCGGGTGTGACCTCAAACTCGTCAATGGTCACGTGGTCGAATTTCTCGGAATAGTCGCGGAGAGCCTGATCGCCTTCTTCGCGCACCGTCGCGACAATATCAGTCGCTGCCTTCAGCGCGTCCGCGTTGAAGGCGCCCGAACGCTCGAGCATGGAGGCGTCAAAGGACTGACCCTCTTCCAGATAAATCTTTCTCATAGCTTTCTCCCTCGCTTTTCGTGCGATGTGGTTACTCTTAGTTGATACAGCTGACCTAGCTCATGGTGAGTTCGTTGTCGCGGGTCAGCTCTTCGAGCTTTTCGGCAAGCTCGACCACGCGCGGGTCGGTGCGGAGCGCCGCCTTGTTGGCAATGAAGCGCGCCGTGGAGCCAAGAACCTCCTCGACCACCTGCAGGTGGTTCTCGCGGAGCGTCCTGCCCGTTGCCGTGATATCCACGATGCGGTCTGCCATGCCCACGATGGGGGCAAGCTCGATATTACCGTGCATCTTGACGATATCGGCCTGGATACCCTTCTTCTCGTAGAAGGACCGCGTGATGTTGGGGTACTTGGTTGCCACGCGCAGCACGCCAAGGCGCTCGTAGGCTTCGTCTGCCCTTCCGGCGAAGGCCTCGGGTTCTGCCACGACAAACCGGCAGTAGCCATATTTGAGGTCTACGAGTTCCGCCGTGTCGAGCTCGGCCTCCACCAGCGTGTCCTTGCCGCAAATGCCACAATCGGCGCCACCATAGGTGGTAAAGACCGGAGCATCAGTCGGCCGCACGATGATGAAGTCAACGCCAGGGTTGGAGATGATGAGGTGCCTGCCCGGGTCGGCAAGGCCGGTGATATCCAGCCCTGCTTCTCCCAGCAGCGCCACGGTATCGGCATAGAGCGAACCTTTGGGAATGGCGATCTTGAGATTGCGGTCTGCCATCAGCGCTCACCTCCCAGGACAACGCGTTTGCCCTGTTCACGCAAGGCGCGAGCTTTCGCGAACATGACCTTGGGGTCCTCGTCGAACACAATCTGTTCTGGCCCGATATGGGGCGGACGGACATCCTGTGCCTCGAGTGCCTGCATAAGCTGCTCGAACACGATGGCAAAGCCCGCAGCTGGGGCGGAGACCCCAAAGGATTCGAGCGTGTGGTCGTACCGGCCGCCGCTTGCAAGGGCAGCGGGAACTTCGGGGGCGAATGCCTTGAACACCATTCCGGTGTAGTAGTTGAAGGAAGAGATGATGGAGAAGTCCACCATGAGCTTGCCGCCCTCGACATTAGCGTCGACGAGTTCGTAGGTGCGCTGGAGCTCGTCTAGACCGTCTTCACAGCCCAGGGGCGCAACAAGCTCGCGGCAGGCTTCGATTGCCTCTTCCCCGCCCCGGATGCGGGCGAGTTCACGCACTACCTTCGCGTAGACCGGCTTTGCCCTGCCATCCTGGGCAAGCCGTTCGATAGCGACGCGGTCGGATTCGTGGAAGGCCTTGAACACCTGGGCGCGCCAGGCTTCGTCATCACTCGCTTCGGCGACAAGCGCGTTGAGCACGTTCACCGTGCCGAGCGCTACGGTGAAATCGGTGAGACCGGTTGCTTGGAGAGACTCGAAAAGCAGGCAGAGCACCTCGGCATCGGCAACGGTGCCACCTTCGCCGATAAACTCGACACCAGCCTGCATGGCCTGGCGGTCCTGCCCATAAGTGGAATCGTTCTCGGTAAAAACATGCTGTGCATAGCACAGGCGCAAGGGCCAGTTCTCGCGTTTGTTCATGCGGAGTGCTGTCATACGGGCAACTGGCAGCGTGACATCCGGACGGAGCACAAGCAGGTTATTATCGCTGTCAAAGAAGCGGAACGGCATATCGGTCAGACTGCCGCCGAGCTCCAGCACATCGAGCAGTTCAACTGCCGGCGTCTCAACAGGGAGATACCCCCAGAGCTTGAAACGCTCGTTTATCGCCTCGCGAATGGACATGCGCCATGCCGCCTCAGTGGGCAGCACGTCGCGGAACCCGCGTGGCGCTTTTGGAATCATCAGGATTGCCCCCTCGATTGGTTGAATCAAGTCAAGACATTGGAAAATGCCCCGAACATAATACGTGTCTTCAGCGTTCTATAGGCCCCAGAGCCACTTTTCTCGTACGTGAAGTGCCAGTTGCCGGGTCTGTGGCGGCCTTCCGAACGCGGTGTTACTTTATCACAGTAGAGTGATAGAGTGCATTTTCTCTCCCATACGGCACATACATCCCCTGAACGGCGTTCGGATGTTCTAGAATCCAGCTAAAAACCGTCGACACCGGAGCACAGAACATGTCCACAGACCTAACCAGCTACCTCCGCGTTCTTACCGGCAAGGCCGGAATCCTCGTTGCAGAAGGCATGAACCACCAGCATGTCATCACCGAGAAGACTTCTGTGCGCGATGTCGTAACCGAATGCGACGTCGCCGTTCAGGATTTTCTCATGACAAACATCGACCGCGATTGGCCGGGTTGCACCTTCCTCTGCGAGGAAAACAATGTTCTGCCTGCAAACAATCCCGACGTGT